>DATCNF010000348.1:0-12428 GCA_036565325.1 Candidatus Dormiibacterota bacterium
AGCCGAGGCGGGCCTCGGTGCCGGGGAGCGTCGTGCAGACCACGGCCGCGCCGGCCGCGAACATGCGCGTCGCCAGGCCGGGCCGGACGTCCTTCTCGTGCAGGACGTAGGGGATCCCCCGCCGGCGCGCCGCCCAGACCGCGGGGGCCATGGCGTAGCCGCCCATGCCCAGGACCACGTCGGGCCGAAAGGCGTCGACGATGCGCAGACCGCGGCGGGCGGCCAGCGGGATCAGCGCGGGCAGGGCCAGGTTCTTCCAGGCCGCGTCGCGGTCGAGCCCGCGCACGGCGACCGTCTCCAGGGCGAAGCCCGCCGCCGGCACCAGGCGCTCCTCGGGACCGCCGGCCTTGCCCACGATCAGGAGCTCGCCTTCAGGGTGCTCAGCGCGGAAGGCTTGAGCGACGGCGAGTGCCGGCATCAGGTGGCCGCCGGTCCCCCCGCCCGATATCAAGAGTCGCATCGATCCTCCGCAGGCCCTGGTCAGACCCCTGGGCCGAGATGTTGAGCAGCACGCCCACGGCGGCCAGCAGGATGGCCACCGACGTCCCACCGTAGCTGATGAACGGCAGCGGTACTCCGGTGGCGGGCAGGGTGTCCGTAACGGTGCCCATGTTGACCAGGGCCTGGACGCCGATCCAGGTCGTGATCCCGACCGCGATCATCACGCCCAGGCGGTCGGGGGCCCGCAGGCCGGCCCGGTAGCCGCGCCAGGTGAAGAGACAGAAGCCGAGCAGGACGGCGGTGGTCCCGATCAGGCCCGTCTCCTCGCCGACGATGGCGAAGATGAAGTCGGTGTGGGCGGCCGGCAGCCACAGGAACTTCTGGACCGATTGCCCCAACCCGACCCCGTGCCAGCCCCCGGCGCCCAGGGCGATGATCGCCTGCGAGGACTGGAACCCGGTGTTGAGCGGGTCCTTGAAGGGATCGGTGAAGGAGGCCAGCCGGGCCAGCCGGTAGGGCGTCGAGACGGTCAGGAAGAGGAACCCGCCCACCAGCACCGCCGCCAGCAGCAGGAGGTGGCGCTTGCGCCCGCCGCCCGCGAAGTAGATTGACGCGAAAATGGCCGCGGTCACCACGGCCGTGCCCAGGTCGCGTTCCAGCATGAGCACGCCCAGGACCACCGCCAGCATCAGGGCGTAGGGCAGGAAGCCGTCGTAGAGGTCGCGGATCCGGTCCTGCCGCTTGTCCACCCAGTGCGCGGCGTAGATGACGAAGCAGAGCTTGCCGAGCTCGGAAGGTTGGAAGGTTCCCAGTGGACCGAGGTTGAACCAGCGCCGGGCGCCGTTGACCTGGACCCCGATCTCCGGCACCAGCACGATGGCCATCAGGAAGAGGGCCAGCCCGGCGGCCGCCGGCGCCAGCCGCCGCAGGCGGTGGTAGTCGATCCTCCAGAGCACGAACATGGCGGCCAGCCCAAGGCCGGCGCCGGCCAGCTGGCGGGCGAAGAAGTAGGGCGGCCAGCGGTGCTCGAGGTAGGCCAGCGCCTGGCTGGCGCTGAGCACGAAGACCAGGCCCATGCCCGCCAGCAGCAGCGCCACCCCGACCAGCGGCAGGTCGCGGTCGCGCTCCCGCGGGGGGTTGGCGGCCTGCGCCGGCCGCCCGGCCGCCCTCGCGGCGCTGGTCGCGCTCACGCGGTGATCCCGTGCCGGGCCCGGACCGCCGTCTTGAAGCGGCGGCCGCGGTCCTCGTAGCTCTGGAACATGTCGAAGCTCTTGTAGGCGGGGCTGAGGAGCACGACCTCGCCCGGCCTGGCCTCGGTCGCGGCCAGCTCGACTGCCTCTTCCAGGCTTGCTGCCCGCCGCACGGGATGGCCGGCCAGCGTCTCCGCCAGCAGGTCCGCGCTCTTTCCGATCAGGATCACCACGCGGGCGCGACGTTTGACCTCCTGCGCCCAGGCCGCGAGCTCGAAGTCGCTCCCGTAGCCCCCCGCGATCAGGATCACCGGCGTGCCCGGGAAGGAGGCAACCCCGACCTGGCCGGCGTCGGGATTGGTCGCCTTGGAGTCGTTGTACCAGCGCACCCGCTCCCACTCCCCGACCAGCTCCAGCCGGTGCTCGACCCCCTGGAAGCCGGCGATGGCCCGGTTGACGGCCGCGTCCGGGATCCCGGCCACGCGGCCGATGGCGGCGGCCGCCCGCGCGTTCATCAGGTTGTGCTCGCCGGGGATCGGCATCGGGGGATCGGGCCGGTGCTCGTCGAACCAGACCACCCGCCCCCGGGTGCGCGCGGCCAGCTCCCGCACCCGCGGGTCGCGGCCGTTGAGCACCGCCGTGTCGGAGGGCTCCAGGAACTCGAGGAGGCGTGCCTTGGCCGCCGTGTAGGCCTCCATGGTGTGGTGGCGGTCGAGGTGGTCGGGGGTCAGGTTGAGGAGGGCGCCGATGCTGACCCGGGGCCGCCCCACCGACTCCAGCTGGAACGAGGAGAGCTCGAGCACCACCCAATGCTCCGGCGTGATCTCCTCCAGCCGGTCGAGCACGGTTTCGCCGATGTTGCCGCCCACCAGCACCGGCCGCTCGCCCTGGCGCAGGACCTCGCCGGTGAGCGCGGTGGTGGTGGTCTTGCCGTTGGTGCCGGTGATGCCCACGATCGGCGCCGGGCAGTCGCGGAAGAAGAGGTCGATCTCGCTGGAAACGGGCAGGCCGCGACGGCGCGCCTCCTCCAGCAGGGGGTCGTCCCAGGGCACGCCGGGGCTGGCATGCACGGCGTCGCAGCCTTCCAGAATCAATTGGTCATACGGTCCGTACAAAACCTCCACGCCCGGCGGGAAGGGGGGCGCGGGGTCCGGGGACTTCAGGTCGACCAGGCGCACGTTGTCGCCACGGGCGGTCAGGTAGCGCACGAGGGCGCGGCCCGAGAGGCCGGCGCCGATCACCAGGGCGCGCTGCGCCACGTCAGTCGGCCAGTCGGGCCAGCCAGGCGCTTGCCAGCGCCGAGAGAACGCCCGCGCCCCAGAAGGAGAGCGCGATTCGGTTCTCAGACCAACCCTCTATGCGGAACGTGTGGTGGATCGGGGTCATCTTGAAGACACGGCGGCCGCCGGTCGCCTTGAAGTAGGCGACCTGAATGATGACAGACAGGGTCTCGAGCGCAAAAACCAGCCCCAGCAGCGGGAGCAGGATCAACCAGCCCTGCTGGATGGCCATCGCCGCCAGCGCGTAGCCGAGGCCGAGCGAGCCGATGTCGCCCATGAACACACGCGCGGGGTAGCGGTTGTAGAAGAGGAAGGCGAGCAGGCCGCCGACCAGGGTCATGGCCACGGCCCTCTCGCCGGCGGGCGCCCCGGGCATGAAGAGCGCGACCGCGGCCAGCGCGATCGCCGAGAGGCCGCCGGCCAGACCGTCGGAGCCGTCGGTGATGTTGAGCGCGTTGGCGGTGCCCACGATCGCCAGCACCGCCAGCGGCCAGTAGGCCCAGCCGAGGTCGAACGGAAAGACGTGCTGGTGGACGTGGGCCAGCCAGGCGACGGGGATCGCCAGCACCAGCTGGACCGGGAACTTGAGGCGCGCGGGTATGCCGATCGAGCCCACTTTCAGTTTCTGGGCATCGTCGAAGGCCCCCAGCACCCCTCCCGCCACCAGGCCCGCCACGGCCGGCAGCGCGCTCGGGTGCCCGGCGGCGGTGGCCAGCAGCCCGCCCAGGATGCCGCCCAGCACGAAGAGGAGGCCGCCGCCGGTCGGCGTGCCGGCCTTCTCCTTGTGAAACTCGAGCTCGTCCTGGATGACCTGACCGAAGCGCACCCGGCGCAGGGCGCGGATCAGGAGCGGATAGAGCGCCACGCCGATCACGAAGGCGACTCCGACCGTGATGGCGTCGAAGGTCATGACGCAGCCCCGTCCAGCAACCGGGCTACCAGCTCTTCCAGGTGGACGCCATGAGAGGCCTTGACCAGGACCGTGTCGCCGGGCCGCGCCTGCGCCAGCACCCAGGCCAGCGCCGTCTCGCGATCGGGGGCGAGCTGCCCGCCGGCCGCCTCCGCCAGCAGGGCCCCGCGGCCGACGTCGATGACGCAGACCGCGTCGAAGACCTCGCGCGCCCGGCGCCCGACCTCGACATGGGCCTGGTCGGCGACCTGTCCCAGCTCGCGCATCTCGCCGAGGACCGCCAGCAGGCGGCCGCGGTGCGGCCGCTCGGCGACGGTGGCGAAGGCGGCCAGCATGGATTCGGGACTGGCGTTGTAGGAGTCGTCGACCACCGTGAAGCCGCCGGGCGCCTCCAGCTCGGCCAGCCGCTGCAGCACCGTGACCTCGGCCAGGGCGGCGGCGGCCGCCGGCAGCGGGACGCCTGCGAAGTCAGCCGCGGCCAGCGCCGCCAGGGCGTTGGCAGCCATGTGGCGGCCGCCCAGCCTGAGCGCCACCTCGACCCCCCGCACCTGGAACCGGCTCCCGGCGCCCTCGGGCCGGTACCCGTCATAGTCCCAGTCGCCGCCCGGGCCGAAGGTGGTGACCGGCGCCGTCGAAAGCGCCCGCAGCACCTCCAGGTGCTCGCTGCCCGCGGGCAGGACCGCGAGGCCGTCCGCCGGCAGCGCCGCGACCAGCTCGCCCTTGGCGCGGGCCAGGTCCTCCTGCGAGTCGAAGAACTCCAGGTGGACGGTGCCCACGGTGGTGATGATGCCGACCCATGGCTGCGCCAGCGCCGCCAGGCGGGCGATCTCCCCGGGCGCCTGCATGCCCATCTCCAGGACCAGGGCCTGGTGCTCGGGCTCCAGGTGGAGGATGGTCAGGGGGACCCCGGTCTCGGTGTTGAGGTTGCCGTGCGTCTTCCAGGTCCGGAAGCGCGGCGAGAGCGCGGCCGCGGCGAACTCCTTGGTCGAGGTCTTGCCATTGCTGCCGGTCACCCCCACCACCAGCGGGGAGACGCGTGCCAGCACGTGCCGGGCGAGGTCGTAGAGCGCGGCCCAGGTGTCGGTCACCCGCACCACCGGGGCCCCGCCGGCGTCCACCTCGCGGTCGACCACGACCGCGGCCGCGCCCCGCTCGATGGCGTCGGCCAGGAACCGGTGGCCGTCGGTCTCGGAGCCGCTCAGCGCAAAGAAAAGGCCCCCCGGCGCGACTTCCCGCGAGTCGGTGTGGTACGAGTCGACCACCGCGCCGGCCGGGCCGGTGACGGCCCCGCCGGTCGCTTGGGCGACCTCGGCGAGGCTCAAGCGCATGACCTCTAGTTAATCGGTCAGCGCGGGTCGGGCGTTATGCGCCACTGGAGGATGATCGCCTGCGCGATGGCCTTCCAGATCGGCGCCGACACGTAGTAACCCTCGTTGTGGTCGAAGGAGCCGTTGTTCGGCTTGCGCACCACCACCAGCATCGTGAACCTGGGGTTGTCGGCGGGAAGGAACCCCGCATACGAGGCCCACACGTGGTCGGTCGAGTACTGGCCGTTCTCGGGCATCTGCGAGGTGCCGGTCTTGCCCGCCTCGTCCTTCTCGAAGCCCTGGATGCGGGCCGTGTAGCCGGAGCCGTTGACGACCACCGACTGCATCATCTTGTTCATCTGCTGGGCCGTCTCGGGCGCGATCACCTGGTCCTGCGGAGCCCCGACCATAGGGTTGGCCTGGGTGCCGATCCGCTCCACCACGTGCGGCTGCGCGTAACGGCCGCCGTTGGCGATCACATTGAGCGCGGCCAGCATCTGGACCTGGTTGACGGCGATGCCCTGGCCGAAGGCGGCGGTCGCCAGCTCGGAGTCGCGCCACTGGTCGAGCGGCTTGAGCGGCGCGGCCTGCTCACCGGCCACATCGACGCCGCTGGGCGCGTTGAACCCGAAGGCCTGCAGGTAGTGGTAGTAGCTGGCCGCCCCCTCCGCCTGCTGCGCCTTGACGGCGCCCACGTTGTAGGACTCCTCGAGGACGCGGGTGTAGGTCACGGTCCCGTGGTTCTTCAAGTCCCAGTCGCGGATCCGAAACCCGCCCACGTCGACGTAGCCGGGGTCCTGGATGGTGGTGGTCGGCGTGATCGCGTGGGCGTCGAGGGCGCCGGCCAGGGTCGGCACCTTCATCACCGAGCCGGGCTCGTAGAGGTCGGCGGCGACCCGGTCCTTGATCTGCGCGGGGTCGCTGGTGGCGTAGGAGTTGGCGTTGTAGGTCGGGTAGTCGGCCCAGGCGATGATCCCGCCGGTGTGGGGATCCATGATGATCACGGACCCGCTCTCGCCCTTGTTGGCCTTGACCCCGGCCGCCAGCGCCTGCTCGGCCGCGTACTGGATGTTGGCGTCCAGTGAGAGCACCAGGTCGGACCCGTTGACCGGGTTGACGCGCTGGCTGGGGCCGAGCGCGATGTCGCGTCCGGCGGCGTCCCGATAGGTGGTCTTGTAGCCGGCCTTGCCGGCCAGCCGCGGGTCGTAGAAGCCCTCCACCCCGTACTGGCCCTGGCCGTCGAAGTTGACGAAGCCCAGCAAGTTGGCGGCCAGGCTGCCGTCCGAGCCGCCGGGCAGGTAGGAGCGCTGCTGCTCCGGTTCCAGGCCGACGCCGGGCAGGGCGGCCGCCTGGACCTGGTCGGCCCTCTCCTTGGCCTGGCGGCGGGCGACGTAGGCGAACTGATGGCCCGAGCCGAGGACTCCCAGCAGCTGGTCGTGGTCGATGCCCAGCAGCTGGCTCAGCGTGGCCGCCACCAGCGCCCGCTGGTCGGGCGGCACCGCGGTCGGCGAGACGAAGACCGAGTAGACGGTCGTGTTGACGGCCAGCGGCCGGAGGTCGCGGTCGTAAATGACGCCGCGGGCCGGCGGCAGCGGGACGACCTGCTCGTACTGGCGGACCGCCCACTTCGAGAGCTGGCCGTGCTGGATCACCTGCCAGTAGAAAAGCCGCGCCCAGATGCTGCCCGCCACCACCAGCACCATCAGCGTGAGCGCGATCACCCGCAGCCGCGGGTTGTCGCCACGCACGCGGGACTCCGGGCGCTGGCGCTCCTTGGTGCGCCAGGCGGCTTCTATCAGTGGTCCCCCGCCAGCACGTCGCGCGATCCGGACACGGCGCCGAGCAGGCTCGCGACCGCCCGCTGCCAGAGCGGCTGGTCGTCCACGGGCGCGGCGCCGGTCGGCGCCTGGAGGTCGATGGCGACCGGCTGGAAGCCCACGTACTTGGTCGGCGGGACCTGCTGGAGGCCGGCCGACTGGGCGTCGTGCTGGACCTGTGCGGGGGTGCGCAGGTTGGCCTCGGCATAGCGCAGCTGGCCCTGCTCGGCCTGCAGCGCCGCCTGCTGGTTCTGGAGGCGCGCCAGCTCGTACGAGGTCTGGGTGACCTGGGAGCCGACCACCACGTAGGCCACCAGGACCGTGACCAGGGTCGCCACGCTCAGGTAGAGGCGCAGGTGCGGCGAGGCGCGCAGCCGGTCGGCCGCCCGCAGGCTGGCCATCTCGACCAGGTCTCGGCGCACGCGGCGACGGCGCTGCGACGGCCGCAGCGCGGGGGCGGCCCGGAGCCGCCGTCGCTCGAGTATTCGGGAGTTGACCAAGTTGTGATGACCTCTGCGTGCGGGAACGTGGAGTGGGACGTGGAGAGGTGGAGAGGGTGGTGCCCCGGGGCCGCCGTGTTGTGGGGACAACGAGGGAGGGAAACGAGTGGCGACCCCGAGGACTTAGGGGAGAGGTTCAGAGCTTCTCGGCCACCCGGAGCTTCGCGGAGCGGGCTCGCGGGTTGGCCTGCACCTCGTCGGCGTCGGCCGTGACCGGACGGCGGGTGACGATGCGAAGGGAGGCCCGGTGAGCGCAGGTACAGACTGGCTGCTGGGGGGGACAGAGGCAGTCCTTCGACTCGGCGATGAAGAAGTTCTTCACGGTTCGGTCTTCCAGGGAGTGGAAGGAGATCGCCGCCATGCGCCCACCGGGAGTGAGGATCGTGAGTGCGGACTTCAGCCCCTTGTCCAAGCTTCCGAGCTCGTCGTTGACGGCCATCCGGAGGGCCTGGAAGGTGCGGGTCGCGGGATGGATGTCCCGCGGCCAGGCTGCCCTGGGCACGGCCGCCTCGACGGCGCCGGCCAGGTCGCGAGTGGTGCGCAGCGGCCGCCGCTTCACGATGAAGCTCGCGATCCGCGCTGCCCAGCGCTCTTCGCCGAGACGGCGGATGAGGTCGGTCAGCTCCCGCTCGGGGAGCTGGTTGGCCAACTGGGCTGCCGTGACCGGGTCGTCCGGGTCCATGCGCATGTCGAGTGGGCCTTCGCCACGGAACGAGAACCCCCGGGCGGGGTCGTCGAGCTGGACGGAGGAGATGCCAAGGTCGAAGAGCACGGCGTCGACCTGCGCGAACCCGTGGGCGCGCGCGAGATGGTCGAGGTCGCCGAAATCACCCCGGACGACCGTGGCAGGGGGCTCGAAGCCGCTCAGCTGGATTCGGCCCCCGGCGACGGCCGCCGGGTCGCGATCGATGGCGAGCAGGCGGCCGCCGGGCTGGATCGCTTCCAGCAGCAGCCGCGCGTGCCCGCCGGCGCCCAGGGTGCCGTCGACGACGACGGCCCCGGGCCGGGGCTGAAGTAACGCTATGACCGGTTTTGAAAGTGCAGGTATATGGCCCGTCAACGGGCCTCGATCACTCTGTCAGCGAGCTCGGTGAAGCGACCTCGCGCGTCTTCGGAGTAGGGCTCCCAGCTGGGCTCGGGCCAGATCTCGACCCGGGCCCCGCCGCCCACCACCGCCACCGTCGAGCGGGGCTCGATCCCCGCCTGCCGGCGCTGTTCCTGGCTGAGCATCACGCGGCCCTGGCCGTCGAACTCGCACGAGACCGCCATCGAGAAGAGAGCTCTCGAGAGGGCGCGCGTGTCCGCGCTGGGCAGCGGGCTGGTCAGCCGGTCCGAGAGGGCCTGCCACTGCTCGGGCGGGTAGATGGTCAGCACGTTGTCCGGGCCGATCGAGATGTAGCTGCCCTCGGTGAGCTGCTTCCGGAAGAGGGCGGGGATCGCCAGCCGTCCCTTCTCGTCGACCCTGACCCGGTGCGTCCCGACGAACACTCATCGGACCCCCCGGTGGGGAGTCACCGCGGCGGGGGTTAGTGGCGTTATGGATGTGTGGTGCGTGCCGTACATGGACTTGTGCTGCGACGGATGCTGCGACGTTGGAGCGTTCACCACTTTCCCCCACTGATCACCGCGATTCGCCACGAAGAGTATCGACGTCCCCACCTTCTGTCAACTCTTTAGGCACAAGATGTCGTGGGCCTCCGGAACCCGTTTGGGCGTCAAATCGCAGATGTAGTGGTTGCCGGTCTGGGAGGCCCCGGATCTAGGGCCTCGGCGTGCCTGGATCGAACATCAGTTTGTATGTGTTCTGGCGGCGGGGAAAGGTGGCGCTAGAGCAGCCGGCGGAGCAGCTCGCGCAGGCCCTGGAAGAGCGCGCCCGCCACCAGCGCCCAGGCGGCGGCGCCCACGGCCACCGCCAGCGGCGCCCCTTGGCTGATCACCAGTCCGGCCACCGCGGCCGCGAAGGCGACCATGGCGACCGACCCGAGGATGGCGCCGATGGCGTCAACAGTGGTCTTGCTCGCACCCTCGTCGCTCTCCGTCAGCGTCAGCGCCGCCGGCAGCACGGCCGGGAAGGCTAGGAAGAGCCCGCCCACCCGAAGCCCGAAGCGCATGCCGACCAGTCCGGCGACCAGGGCGATGCCGCCGCCGAACAGGAACCGGAGCCCGAGCTGCGGCCAGTTGGGCTTGACCAGCTTCTCGCGGTCGATCCCCATCAGCTGATCGCGCTCGCGCCTCAGCTCGGCGGCGACGGCCTCGCGCAGCGTCACCGGGGCAGCAGCGCGAGAAGCGCGAAGGTGACCAGGAACCACCCCACCCAGCCGCTCCCGGTGGCCAGGATCGCGTGCAGCTTGGGCACGAGCAGAGATGCCACCGCACAGCAGGCGACCATGCCCACCGCGCCGATGGTCATGGAGAGGGCGCCCAGGCGCGCCGCCTGCGGCTGCTCGAGCCCGGTGAGCAGCAGGCTGAACAACGCCACCGCCGGGGCGCCGGCGAAGAGCCCGGCGAACATCTTGGGTTTGAGGGCGGAGCTGAGGTGGGAGAGCAGCGCCACAAAAGCCCCCGCCAGCACCACCTTGAGCGCCAGCAGCAGCCAGGGGCTCATGTCAGGAGAGTACTGAGGCGGATGGCGACCGAGGCGTCACTTTGCGTTCAGGTTGGAGGCTTGTTATCGTCGAGCGAGCCGTCCGCGGCCGGTTGGGGAGGTTTCAGATGAAATCCAGGCTCCTGCTCGTGCTCTCGGTATCGGTCCTGGCGGCCGCGGGGTTTGCGACCCCCGCCGTCGCGGAGGAGACCACGCGCTACGTGGCGCTGACGGGAACCGACAACCCCACCTGCGACAAGGAGAATCCGTGCCGCCACGTCCAGCACGCCGCCGACGTGGCGGCGGCGGGGGAAACGATTCGCGTCGAAGCCGGCACCTACGTCGAGCAGGTCCTGGTCGGGAAGTCGCTGGACATCGTCGGCGCCGGCGTTGACACAACCACCATAAAGGGGCCCGACACCAAGGTCCTGGACGATTTCCTCAGGACATACGTTGTCGAGCTGACGGGTGCCATCACGGTCGACATGACGCGCCTGACGGTGGACGGACCCTCGGGCCCGGGTGGCGGTCTGGACTGCGCCCCCAACCCCCTCAGCCTGGACAACGGGATCTCGGTCGTGCACGGCGCCACGCTGAACCTGGCCCTGGCGGCGGTGCGCGACATCTATGACATCGACGCCTCGGGCAATGAGAACAGCGGCTGCCAGCGCGGCACCGCCATCAGCGTCGGCCGGCCCGGGGGCAGCCCCACACCGACCATGGGCCACGCGCACATCGCGGGGGTGCAAGTGACGCGCTATCAGAAGAACGGCGTCGCGGTGCGCAGCGCCGGGTCGACGCTGACGCTGCTCGGCAGCCGCGTCGCGAACCAGCCCAGCAACGTGATCGCCTCCAACGGCGTCGAGGTGCTGGATGCCGCCCGCGGCGACGTGCGGGATAACAGCGTCACCGGCAACCAGTGCAACGTGCCAGTCGCGTGCGGGCCGGACCCCATCAACAACACAGAGGCCAGCGGCATCCTCGGCTTCGGCGCCGACGCCGCGACCCTGGTCGCGAACAACGACGTCCGCGCCAACGACATGGGCATCTACACCGATGACGCCACCACCATCCGCGACAACCGCGACAGCGACAACCGCACGGTGGGCATCTACGTCGACACCGATGCGACGCACGCGCGCATCAGCGGCAACACCACCAACCACGACGGCTCGTACGGGATCGCGATCGGGCCCATGTTCCTCGTCAGCGAGGGCGGCACCGGCAAGCCGAACCCGGGCGGCAACTTCTTCACGAACGACACCGCCTTCGGCAATCAGAAGTTCGACCTCTGGCAGTCCGCAGACGCCGGTCCCAACGTCAACCGCAACAACCATTGCGGCACGGCGTTCCCGAGCAAGAGCTACTGGGACTGCGACGGCGGCGATGGGCAGGGTGACGGTGGCCACGGCGGCGGCGAGGGTGCTGATGGCGGGGGTGGCGGCCACAGCCCCGCCTCCAAGGACGACTGAGGCGAGGAGCGGCAGTGGTAGGTGACGACGCCGCTAACCGACCGCTCCCTTCTCCCCAAGTCCGTTGACCTCGGCTGGCGCGGCGCCGTCAATCCCTATCAACGTGCGCCGCGCCCAAACCCGACCCTTACGTTTGCAGGGTTGGGCGGCGCTTCCGACTAGAAGCGCCAGCCACCGGCCGTGGGCCGGCTCGATTGCAGCTGCACGGCAGCCCATCCCAAGGCGGCCTCGACCCCCCGCAACCAGCGATATGCGATCGCTGGCATTGTCGCTTCCTCCTCGCCGTTGAACCACGGCTGCGGGAGTGTAGCGGGCTCAACTCCAAGTTGAGTCCCCTTTAGCTAAACCGGGTGGTTCAGGGACCGCGCCGGCTCGGGGGCCTGCGCCACCGATCGGGCCGAAACTCGGCGCCCGGTGGTGCGACCAGATCGAAAGCCCCGTCGGCCGCGCGCTCGAGCCGGTAGCCGCCCTCGGTGACCTGCGGGTGGTGCTTGCGCCGGCAGAGGGGCACCCCTTCCCGGGCATCGGTTTCGCCGCCCTCGGCAACCGGTACCAGGTGATGGATCTCGCAGTCGCGAATGGGCACAGTGCAGTTGCCGCCGACACAGGTCGCGTAGCGCGTGCTGATGTCTTCGCGCTGAGCCTCGCTATGGCAGCGCCGGGCCCGCCCGAAGTTGAGCGTCACCCCGCGCCGGTCGACCTTCTGCTTGCGCTCGACGTGGTCCTGGCCGCGCAGGCGGGCCAGCGTGCCCAGGCTGATGGGGCCGACCCCCTCGACCTCGGCCGAGACCTCGGCACCGGCCTCGGTGCGCACGATCACGGTCAGCTGGGGCCGGCGCCCGGCCTGCCGCGGCAGCTTGCCCGACCCGATCGCCAGCGAGCAGAGCTCGATCAGGGCGTCGGCCTGGCGCTGGTCCTGGCTGCGCT
>DATCNF010000349.1:0-4684 GCA_036565325.1 Candidatus Dormiibacterota bacterium
GCCCCGTGGCACCGGCGGCGCCGGGTTGTAGGCCGGGGCCACCGGCGCGGAGACGACCGGCCCCAGCGCCGGCGCCGCCGGCGCGGGCAGCACCGGCGCCATCGGGACGGCGGCCATGGTGGGACCCGGCTGGGTGGCCACCATCAGGCTCAGGTCGGCGCCCGGCTCCAGCGCCTGCTCCCAGCCCGGGCAGAGCCGGGTGCCCACCTTGATCAGCGCCCGATCGAACTCGTCCCCGGTCTGGTAGCGCTGCTCAGGATCCTTCTCCAGCGACTTGAGGATCACGTCCTCCAGCTCGGGGTCGACGTCGGGTCGGTGGATCGCCGGCGGCGGGGGCGGCGCCTGCACGTGCTTGGCCATCAGGGTGAACGGCCCGTCGCCCTCGCCGGCTGTGAACGGCGGCCGGCCGCAGATCGCCTCGTAGAGCATGATCCCGGTGCTGTAGAGGTCGGAGCGGCCGTCGACCTTGCTGCTCGCCACCTGTTCCGGCGACATGTACTGCGGGGTGCCGACCGTGGTGCCGGTCTTGGTGGCGGTCGAGCCGTCGCCGCTGTCGTCCGTCAGCCGGGCGATCCCGAAGTCGGCCACCTTGACTTCGCCTTCGTCCGAGATGAGCACGTTCTCGGGCTTCATGTCGCGGTGCACGATGTTGTGGCGGTGGGCATAGTTGAGGCCCTGCAGGATGCCGTGCATCACCGCGAAGACCTGCGGCAGCGGGATGGCCCCGGCGCGCAGCATGTCGCGGAGCGACCGGCCCTTGACGAACTCGAGGATGATGAACTTGGAATCGCCGACCTCCTCCAAGTCGTGGACCTGCACCAGGTTGGGATGGCTGGTGCGCGCCATCACCTGCGCCTCCTGGAGGAAGCGGCTGAGCGCGGTCGGGTCGGCGGCAGAGTTGACGATCAGCTCCTTGACCGCCACCTCGCGCCCCAGCCCCGGCTGCTCCGCCAGGTAGACCGCGCCCATGCCGCCGCGGCCCAGCTCCCGCTTGACCACGTATTTGCCGATGTGCCGCTGGCCCGGCGTGGGCGCTCCGGCCAGGCCCGGCAGGGCCGGGAGAATGACTTCGGTCTTCTCGACCTCGCGAGGCGGCGGCGGTGGCGAACTGGGCGGGTCGGCGTCGCTCATTGCCGTGCGGAGGCTACCAAAGGCCGTTGAGAGTGTTGGCATTTTGGGTTTTTGGTGCGAAAATCCCGGCGCCGTCTATTCGGACGGCTTCATCCATCTCACGGAGGTCATGCATGCAGAACCCACCCGGCCCGCCGCAGAGCAATCCGCCCGGGCCGCCGCCGCAGAGCAATCCGCCGGCGGCCACCAGATCCGGTATCGACCGCAAGACCGGGGCCGCCCTCATCTACGGCCTGACGTGGGTCGGCGGCCTCCTCGGCCTCTTCGTCTTCGGCAGGGACGACCCTGAGCTCAAGTACCACGGTGCTCGCTCGATCGTGCTCTGGGTGCCGCTGCTGATCCTGAGCTGGATCATCGGCATCGTCTTCGGCTTCATCCCTGTGATCCGCGTGATCATGCCGATCCTGCTCTGGATCGTCCTAGTCGTGACCTGGGTCTATTGCCTCTACAAGGCGTGGTCCACCAATGGCTCGCGCTTCGCGATCCCGGGCTTCGGCCCCATCATCGAGCCGTACGCCGAGCGGCTGGCGGCCTCGGTCAAGTAAGTAGCTCGCAACCTTTTCAGGGCCCTGCCTGCGGGCGGGGCCCTTTCTTTTTAGCCTCGGCGGAGCTGGTCCAGCGCCTGCTCGATCGAGGCGCGGAGCTGATCGCGCTCCGCTCGCGCCTGCTCGACCTGCTCGCGGAGGCGCCGGACCTCCTCCTCCAGCTTGCTGACCCGAGGGTCGTGGCGGCCGGCCCGCTTGCGGAGATCGGCGTTCTCCAGCTTGAGGCGCTCGGCGGCGATCATCAGCTCCCGCTTCTCGGCCAGCAAGGACTGGACGAGCGAGGAGTCAGGAGGCGGCGTCTGCCTCGCGTCCGACGTAGCGGCAGATCCCGGGCTGGAACTCACGCAGGCGCAGGTGCTCCATCTCCCCGCGCAGGAAGCGGGACTTGGCGTCCAGTGAGTGGATGCCCTTCGCGTTCTCGAAAGGGAAGCGGTAGAGGTACTTGGAGTCGACCAGGATGCAAACCGACAGCTGCTCCACACCGTCCTCCAGGACGTACTTGAAGCAGGGCACGGTGCGGCGGGCGATCTCGATGATCCGGAAGCCCCCGACGCGGCCCCTAACGACATCCACCGGCGAGCGCATCGAGGCCATCCTAAGCCAGTAGTGAGAGCTGCTGGGGCTCCGGCGCGGGCTCCAGGAACCGCTCCGGTCGAGCTCCCACGCCGTGCGCATCGCCGAGCCTGCGCACCTCCTTCTGGACCGGCCGGACGCGGCTGTCCGGCAGGTAGGCGCGGCCCGCGTAGAGGTCGAGGTAGTGGGGCAGCAGCTCGGGCCAGTGCTTGCCGAGTGACTCCAGGAAATGCTCGCGCGTGCCCGGCCGCAGGTAGAGCACGTTGGCCCAGATGTGCGCCGCACCGGCCGCCCGGGCGGCCCTGACGACCTCCTCCAGCTGCTCAGGCCGGTCGCTGAGCCCGGGCAGGATGGGCGCCATGCCGACGCCGGTGCGGATGCCCGCAAGCACAAGCTTCTCGATCGCCCGCAGCCGCTGGCGGGGATGGGCGGTGCCCGGCTCCGTCCGCCGCCAGACCTCCTCGTCGAGCGTCGGGATGCTGAAGTTGACGCTGAAGCTGGCACGCCGGGACAGCGTGGTGAGCACGTCGATGTCGCGCACGATCATGGGGCCGCGGGTGATCAGACCGGCCGGGTTGGCGAAGTCGGCGAAGACCTGCAGGCAGGCGCGGGTGAGCCGGTAGGTCCCTTCGGCGGGCTGATAGGGGTCGGTGGCGGCGCCGATGGCGACCCCTTCCCGCTTCCAGCTGCGGCGGCCGAGCTCCTGGCGCAGGACCTGGGCGACGTTGGTCTTGACCCGGATCGTGCGCCCATAGCGGTCGTCGGAGGGCCGGTCGGCGCGTTTTTCGAAGGCGCGGACGTAGCAGAAGGTGCAGCGGTGCTCGCAGCCCATGTAGGGGTTGAGGGACCAGGCGAAGGGCATTCCCTGCACGCGGTTGAGCGCCACCTTGCAGGGCTGCTCGGCATATTCGACCGCTACCCGGCGGGGCTCGGGCATGGCCAGTACCGCCATCAGAGCAGTCTAGAACAAATGTTCTATGGCCGTGCTCGCCGGCGCGGCTGGGGCCGGACGCTGGACGACGGGCAGAAGTCGTTCAGCAGGCACTGCTCGCACTTGGGCTTGCGGGCGATGCAGATCCGGCGGCCGTGCAGGATCAGCCGCAGCGAAAAGCCCGTCCACTCGCGGCGGGGGATCATCGAGCAGACCTGCTTCTCGATCTTGATGGGGTCGCGGGTCTGGACCAGCCCCAGCCGGTTGCTGAGCCGCGTCACGTGGGTGTCGACCGGCAAGCCGGGCACCCCGAAACCGACACCCAGGATCACGTTGGCGGTCTTGCGGCCGATGCCGCGCAGGGTGACCAGCTGCTCCATGCGCTTGGGCACCACGCCCCCGAACCGCTCCACCACGTCCCGGGCGCAGGCCATGATGGCGCGGGTCTTGGCCCGGAAGAAGCCGGTCGGCTTGAGGATTGCTTCCACCTCGGCCGGGTCGGCGGCCGCCAGGTCGGCGGGCGTCGGGTAGCGCTCGAAGAGCCCGGGCGTGATCAGGTTGACCGTCTTGTCGGTGGTCTGGGCCGAGAGGATGGTGGCCACCACCAGCTGCCACGGGGACTCGTGGGCCAGCTCCGTGACCGCCGGGTATTCCTCCTTCAGCCGCTCGACCGCCTTGCCCGCGCGGGCTCGCGCTCCATAAGGCGGCGGCGGTAGGACCGGTTTCTTCGGCTTAGCCCTGGCCAAGCAGCCTTCTGGCGACGGTCGCGATCTCGCCGCCCTCGGCGCGCCCCGCCAGCCGCCGCGACGCCTCCTTCATCACCGCCCCGAAGGCGCCCGGGCCGCTGGGCTTGACGTCGGCGATGACCTGGTTGACCTCCGCCTCCAGCTGCTCGGGCGAGAGGCCGGCCGGCAGGTAGGCCCGCAGGATCTCGGCCTCCTTGCCCTCGCGGTCGGCGGCTTCGGCACGGCCCGCGCCGCGGTACACCTCGACCGCCTCCTCCCTCCGCTTGACCTCCTTGCGGACGACCCGGATCACCAACGGGTCGTCGATCGCGCTGGCCGCGCCGGGCTCCTTGGTGGCCTTGACGACCTCGCTCTTGAGCAGGCCGAGGGTATTCAGCGCGAGGTCGTCGCGCCGCTTGCGCGCCGCGATCAGATCCGCTTCGACGCGTTCGAAAAGGCCCACCCGCCGGATTGTCACACAGGGCATAATCCGCAGGCGTGGCGATCCTGATCGGCCCGGTGGTGGCCCTGCTCGGCCTGGGGTGTCTCTATTTCGTACTGCGCACCCGGGCCAAAACCCGCACCTCGCTGTACACGGCGCGGCGCACCCTGCTCCAGGCGCGGACCTCGGAGCGGCGCCAGAGGGCGCTGGGCGGGACCGTGGCCGGCGAGATGCCGGCCGTTCCCCAGGCGCCGGTCCAGGCCTCCGCGACCGCGGTCGCGGAGATGGCTCCCACCATGGTCGCGCCAGAGACCGCGGCCGCAGCCCCGCCCGAACC
>DATCNF010000350.1:0-4670 GCA_036565325.1 Candidatus Dormiibacterota bacterium
TGCGTAATCAGTGCGAACGCCGAGCAGTGCCGCGACGAGCGCGGTGTAACGATCGAGGGCAGCCGGGTCCGGGTCGCGGTCGAGCGCCTGGAGGCGCCGCGGGGCATGACCCGGGCCTATGCGGCCGGCGCGGTGGCGGCCCTCATGGTGGCCGCCGTCACGCTGCTCTTCCGCTACACCTTCCTGCTGATCGGCATCGCGCCCCTGCTCTGGGCGGCGGCCGCCCTGGCGATCATCTTCGGCCTCGCCTGCCTCGGGCTCTATGCCGGGCGGCGACTGGCACGACGACTGGGCGCCGCCCATCCGCTGCTGGCCGCGCTGGCCGGCATCCTGCTGATCCTCGACGCCGCCCTGGTCCCCTACCTGGGCTGGCTCTTCGCCGCCGCCACCGCCCTCATCGGGCTGGGGCTGGCCGCCCTGACCCGCTTTGGCTCACCCCACGGGTGGAGCCTCGAGGACCTGCGCTTCGACGCGCGAGACACCACCCCTGAGGAGGCCTGACGAAGTGATTCAGCCGCGCGACAACGTGATCCAGGCGCTTCGTTCGCCCCACCGCAACCAATACGTGGCGATCGCCGCGCTGGGGCTGATCGCGCTTGCCCTGGCGGTGCTGATCGGCCGCGACGTGTTCTTCCCGCCGGCTCCGGCGGCGGCGGCGATCCGCACCTCCGCGGTGACCCGCGGCACCGTGCGCTCGGCGGTCACGGGCACCGGCTCGGTGGTGCCGGCGGCGCAGGTCAACGTCGGCTTCCGCACCGGGGGCCAGCTGACCGAGGTCGACGTCAAGGTCGGCGATCACGTGACCAAGGGCCAGGTCCTGGCCAAGATCGACACCCGCTCGCTGCAGATCGCGCTCGACCAGGCCAACGCCAACCTGCAGACCGCGCAGGCCAACCTCAGCAACACCGTCAACGGCAATGCACTGGTGCAGGCGCAGCACAGCCTCGACAACGCGCGCCAGTCCTACGCCGACACGGTCAACCAGGTGAACGTGACCAACCAGCAGGACGCGGCGCAGCTGAGCACCGACCAGGCGCAGTACAACGCCGACCAGGCGCAGTACAACTCCGACAACACAGCGCTCCAGGGCAACGCCACCTATAAGTTCGACCAGCAGCAGCTGGCTGCCGACCAATTGAAGCTGGCGCAGGACCAGATCAAGTACAGCGCCGACGGCTGCTTCACAATCCCGCAGCCCCCCGCCTGCACGGTGCCCGTGACCGGCGACGACGCCACCATCGCAGCCGATCGGACCAGCGTGGCCGCCGACCAGCAGCGCGTGACGCAGGATTCGGCGGCGGTGACCGCGGACCAGGCCAAGGTCAACGCCGACCAGGCCAAGATCAACGCCGACAACAGCAAGATCTCCGCCGACCAGGTCAGCGGCCAGCGCTCCATCAACCAGGCGCAGAACGCGATCACCAGCGCGCAGGACTCCTATAACGCGCAGGCCGTCTCCCGGCCCAACACCATCGCCGGCCAGCAGTCGGCGGTCCAGAACGCGCAGTCGGCAGTCGACACCGCCCAGCTCAACCTGGACCTGGCGACCCTGACCGCGCCCATGGACGGCGTCATCAACAGCCTCAGCGGCCAGCCCGGGGAGATGGTGGGCGCCTCCGGCGGGACCACCGCCCTGGCGCCCGGCAGCACGGCTCCGGCACCCTCGACCGGCACCGGGTCTTCGGCGTCGTCCTCGTTCACGGTGATCAGCAACGACCAGGCCTTCCAGGTGGTGGTGCCCTTCGCCGAGGCGGACGCGGGCCGGATCGCGGCCGGGCAGACGGCGACCGTCGGCTTCGACGCCGTCCAGGGCCTGACCATTCCCTCCCACGTTCTGGCCACCGCCGCCGTGGCGACCGTGACCTCCAACGTCGTCAACTACAACGCGACGCTCACCCTGGAGGCCACCGACCGCCGGGTCCGCTCGGGTCAGACCGCCAACGTGACGGTGGTGGTGGCGCAGGCCAGCAACGTGCTGGTGGTGCCCAACTCGGCCATCACGCGGATCGGGAACCGCGCCTTCGTGACGGTGCTCCAGGCCGACGGCAAGCAGGTGCGCACACCGGTGACGCTGGGGGTGGCCGGCGACACCACGACCGAGGTCACCGCCGGCGTCAAGGAAGGTGACAAGGTGGTGCTTCCTCAGCTGCGCGCAGGTACCGCCACCACGACCACCGGACGCGGCAACGGCGGCGGCGGCGGGGTCCGCATCGGCGGCGGGGTCGGCGGCGGATGATCACCCCACAAAATCTGCGATTTTGCGGGGGCCCCTTATGACGCCGGCCGCTCCAGTGATGATCTCGCTGCGCGAGATCACCAAGGTCTACCGGATGGGCACCGTCGAGGTGCACGCGCTGAAGGGCATCGACCTCGAGGTCAAGGCCGCCGAGTTCATCGCCATCATGGGCGCCTCCGGCTCCGGCAAGTCGACCCTGATGAACCTCATCGGCTGCCTCGACCTCCCCACCGCGGGCACCTACGTCCTGGACGGCGTCGACGTGCGCGAGCTGACCGATTCGCAGCTGGCGGCGGTCCGCAACCGCAAGATCGGTTTCGTCTTCCAGTCCTTCAACCTGATCCCGCGCTCGAGCGCGCTCCACAACGTGGAGATGCCGCTGATCTACGCCAACCAGAACCAGGGGCGCCGGGAGCGCGCACTGGATGCGCTGGCCATGGTCGGTCTCGCCGACCGCGCCCGTCACCAGCCGATGGAGCTCTCGGGCGGCCAGCAGCAGCGGGTGGCGATCGCGCGGGCGCTGGTCACCGAGCCCGCGATCCTGCTCGCCGACGAGCCCACCGGCAACCTCGACACCGAGTCGAGCACCGAGATCATGCGGCTGCTGGCGGGGCTCAATGAGCAGGGCCGGACCATCGTCCTGATCACGCACGAGGCCGACATCGCGGGCTTCGCCAAGCGCGTGGTGCGACTGCGCGACGGGCTGATCGTCAGCGACCAGCAGCAGGTGCCGCAGGCGCCGGTCGTGGAGGCCACGCGATGAACATCTTCGAAGCGCTGCGCCTGGCCTGGTCCGGGCTGCTCTCCAACCGGCTGCGCTCGAGCCTGACCATGCTCGGCATCCTGATCGGCGTCGGCGCCGTGATCCTGCTCGTGGCCTTCGGCAACGGCGCGTCGGTCCAGGTCCAGGCTCAGGTGCAGGCGCTGGGCTCCAACATCATCTACGTCTATCCGCAGGCGGCCCGCGGCGCGGGCGGCGTCTCCCAGGGCTTCGGCAGCGGGTCGACGCTCACCCAGGCCGACGTCGACGCGCTCAAGGACAAGTCGCTGGCGCCCCACATCGTGACCGCGATCCCGGTCACCAACGCCCCCGGCAACATGACCTGGCAGAACCAGAACTGGTTCGCGCAGACCACCGGCAGCAGCGAGGACTTCGCCGGGGTCCGCAACTACACGATCAACACCGGCGCCATGTTCACCTCCGACGACGTGCTCAACTCGGCCAAGGTGGTGGTGGTCGGCCAGACCGTGATCGACAACCTCTTCAACGGCCAGGACCCGGTCGGGCAGTCGATCAAGATCAACCGCCAGAACTTCCGGGTGGTCGGGACCTTCGCGCCCAAGGGCTCGCAGGGCCTCGGCAACCAGGACAACGTGGCGGTGGTGCCGATCACCTCGGCCTGGGCCTACCTGGCGGGGGGCCGCGGCAAGAACATCACCCAGATCGTGGTGCAGGCCACCGACTCCGGCTCGGTCACGGCCGCTCAGCAGGAGACGACCAACATCCTGCTCGACCGCCACAAGATCAGCGACCCCACGGCGGCCGACTTCACGACCCAGAGCCAGCAGGACATCCTCAGCACCTTCGGCCAGGTCACCCAGACCCTGACCCTGCTGCTGGGCTCGATCGCGGCCATCTCGCTGGTGGTGGGCGGGATCGGGATCATGAACATCATGCTGGTGACCGTCACCGAGCGGACCCGCGAGATCGGGATCCGCAAGGCGATCGGGGCCCGCCGCAGCGACATCCTGCTCCAGTTCCTGATCGAGTCCATGTTCCTGTCCGGCCTGGGCGGCCTGCTCGGCATCGCGGTCGGCGCGGGCCTCGCCTTCTGGGTGGGCAAGATCACGCTGACCGGCGTGCTCTCCAGCCTGCCGCCCCCCGTCGTCTCCGGGCCCTCCGTGTTCCTGGCCTTCGGGGTTTCCGTCGGGATCGGGCTCTTCTTCGGCATCTACCCGGCCAACCGGGCCGCGGCTCTCCACCCGATCGAAGCACTGAGGTATGAATGAGATGAGGACGAGAAACCTGACCGTGGCCCTGGTCGTCGTGATCGGTGTGCTGGGGGGCTTCTACAGCGGCTGGAAGTATTCGCAGTCGCAAGGGACCGCCGGCGCCACCACCGGCAACGTGGCGGCCGCAGCCGCCGCCGCGCCCGCACCGGCCGCCTCCAGCGCCACCGGGACCGGGGCCGGGGGTGGAGCCGGAGGCGGCGCGGGGGCGCAGGGTGGATTCGCGGGTCGGGGCACCCTCGGCCAGGTCACCGCCGTCAACGGCAACGTGGTCACCATCCACAACCCGACCACCGGCCAGGACACCAAGGTCCAGCTGGCCGCCGACACCGCCGTGACCAGGACCACGGCCGGCTCGGCCGCCGACATCCAGCCCGGCGTGAACGTGACCGTGGTCGGCCCGACCGCCGCCGACGGCACCGTC
>DATCNF010000351.1:0-3059 GCA_036565325.1 Candidatus Dormiibacterota bacterium
CGACAGCACCGCCCCGGTGGCGTCCTCGCCGGTGCGCACCAATGACCCCTCGCCGGCCCCGCCGCACCCGGCTTCGACACCGCGGCCGGGCGCGCACCCGGTGGGCTCCCGGTACCCGGCGCAGGGCCATGGCTACGACATCTCCTACCCGCAGTGCGCCGACGCGGCGGGACCGGCGGGGGCGCAGTATGCGATCGTCGGGATCAACGGCGGCAAGGCGTTCACGCGCAACTCCTGCCTCTTCGACGAGTGGAGCCGCACCCAGGAGACGCGCTCCATCTACCTCAACTCCGGCTACAACCCCGAGAACTACAAGTTCGCGGACCGGCTGTGTCGCGACCTGGGCGCGCGCCTGGGCGGCTCCACGCCGGCCCAGCAGGAGGCGTACGCGATCGGCTGCGCGGAGGCGTCCTACTCCTACGTCGTGATGGCGCAGGACCGCGTGTCCGGCCCCCAGATGTGCTGGGTCGACGTGGAGTCGGAGAACAGCTGGGACGAGCTGGACGTGAACCTCAACCGCTATGCGCTGCAGGGCATGTTCGACCAGCTGGTGGGGCACGGCTGCCGGGTGGGCGTCTATGCGCAGTACAAGGAGTGGCGCGCGCTGACCGGCGACTGGCACACGCGCAGCGTGGCCGCCGACTGGGTGAGCCTGGCGGTGCCCTATGAGGCCTGCGCCTTGCCCGGCTTCAGCGGGGGCCCGGTCTGGCTGGTCCAGGAGCTGGCCACCTGGCCGGACGTGCCCGTCGACTCAGACTGGGCCTGTTAGGGCGGGGCTCGCCCCTCCCGCTCCCCCTACCAGGTGTCCCAGTGCACGATCTGGTCTAGTGCGATCCGCTCCGCGGGCTTGAAGTCCGCGCCCGTGAAGTAGCCCAGCGTGATCAGCGCGGCCTGCGTGTACCTCTCGTGGGGGATGCCCAGCAGCTCGGCCACCTCGCGCTCGTAGCGCAGGTGGAGCGTGGTCCAGGCGCCACCCAGACCGCGGGCCCGGGCCGCCAGCATGAACGACCAGGCGGCGGGCAGGATCGACCCGTACAGGCCCGCGATCTCCTGGTTGCTGGCGTTGGGCCCGTCCACCCGGCCGCGGTGGCAGGGGATCACCATGGCCGGCACCTCGCCCATGTGCTCGGCCAGGTAGACGGAGCTGCTCACGACCCGCGGCAGCTGCGCGTGCCGGGGGTCGGTCTCCGGGTACTCGAGCCGGCCGGAGGCGGTGTACTGGTCCCAGGACTCGCGATACCACGCCCCGATCCGCTGCTTCTTCACCGGGTCGGTGACGACCACGAACTGCCAGCCCTGGCGGTTGCCACCGGTGGGGGCCTGGAGCGCGATCTGCAGGCACTCCAAGATCACCTCCCGCGACACCGGCCGCTGGAGGTCCATCCGCTTGCGCACCGAGCGCGTGGTGGAGAGGACGTGGTCGGCTTCCATGTGACTAGCCCCCCCAGTCTGGCAGCAGCCGCAGCTGCTCGACGCGCCGGGCGGCGGGCGCATACGCCTCGAAGAAGTAGTCGGTGACCATGCGCCGGGCCGAGAACTCGGTGGCCACCCGCCGGATCGACGCCCGCATCATGGCCAGCCACCCCACCGGGAGGCCGCGCGGGTCGCGCTGGTAGTAGAGGGGGATCACCTCGCGCTCGAGCACGCGGTAGAGGACCTCGGCCTCGCCCGGGTCGTCCGCGTTGGGCCGGTCCAGAGTGGCACCGGAGGGGATGGCCCAGCCGATCTCGGGGCTGTAGCCCTCGTCCCACCAGCCGTCCGGCACCGAGCAGTTGAGGATCCCGTTGGCCCCCGCCTTCATGCCCGAGGTGCCCGAGGCCTCCAGGAAGCGGCGGGGGTTGTTGAGCCAGACGTCAGCGCCGTGGACGAGGGCCTGGGCGATCGTGATGTCGTAGTCGGGCAGGAAGCAGACGCGGTGCTCGGACCGGGCCAGCCCCACGACCTGGCGCAGGATCTCCTTGCCCGGCCCGTCGGCCGGGTGCGCCTTGCCGGCGAAGACCAGCTGCACCGGCCGCTTGGCATCGTTCAGCAGGCGTGACAGGCGCTGGAGGTCGGTCATCACCAGGTTGGCCCGCTTGTAGGGCGCGAAGCGGCGGCTGAAGCCGATGGTGAGGGCATTGACGTCCAGCTGGTCCCCGGTCAGCTCGTGCGCGAAGTCCACCAGGCGAGCCTTGAGGTCGCAGTGCAGGCGCCACAGCTCCTCGTTGGAGACCTGGTCGATGCCGTCCCAGCGGGGATCGGTGCCGTCGACGTCCCACCAGTCCCAGGCCACCTGGCGGCGCAGCAGCTCCGCCAGCTCGGGCGCCAGCCAGGTCGGCATGTGGGCGCCGTTGGTGACCGACGCGATCGGCACCTGCTCCTCGGGCAGCCCTGGCCAGGCATCCTTCCAGAGCCGCCGGGAGACCGCGCCGTGGAGGCGGGAGACGCCGACCGAGTTGTCGGCCATGCGCAGCCCGACATAGGTGGTGCAGAGCGGCTCCCGGGGATCGCCGGGCGACTTGCGCCCGAGGTCCATGAAGCGCTCGAAGGGAATTCCGACCTCGGTCAGGTAGCGGCCGAGCGTCTCGTAGACCAGTCCCGGCTCGAAGTAGTCGCTGCCCGCGGCGACCGGCGTGTGGGTGGTGAAGAGGATGCCCGCCCGCGCCATCAGGCGCGCCTCCTCGAGCGTCAGCTGGCGGCGCCGGCGCAGCTCCCGGATCCGCTCGGCGGCGACCAGGAAGCCGTGGCCCTCGTTCATGTGGAAGACGGTGGCCTCGATGCCCATCGCCCGCAGCGCCCGCACCCCGCCGATGCCGAGCACGATCTCCTGGCGCAGACGGCGGTCGGGCTCGGGCGTGTAGAGGCGGTCGGTGATGGTGCGAAACTCGGCCGGGTTCGCCTCCAGATCGGTGTCCAGCAGGAACAGCGGCACCCGGCCCACGGTGACCCGCCAGACCGAGACCTGGGCGTTGCGCTCGCCGATCGGAACCTCCACCAAAAGGGGCTCGCCGGTGACGTCGGTGACGCGCTGGATGGGCAGCTCGTCCCAGCGTGCCTCGCTCCAGACCTCGTACTGGCGG
>DATCNF010000352.1:0-6647 GCA_036565325.1 Candidatus Dormiibacterota bacterium
GTGCAGGGGTGGGCGCCATCGGGGCCCACCCTCGCCGACCACGGCCGATATCCCGGGACATCCGTGCCCAGGAAGCGCCCCCACACCTGATATCCCGGGATATCCGTCCCTTGACGCCGTAATCTCGGCGCATGCGCACCCTCGCCGACGCCCTCCGCTGGCGCGCCCGCCGCCACCCCGACCTCCCGGCCAGCTGGTTCCAGGGCCGCACTCGCACCTTCGGTGAGCTGAACCGCTCCACCAGCGAGCTGGCCGCCGGCCTCGTGGCGGCCGGCATCAAGCCGGGCGACCACGTCTGCATCCTCGACAAGAACAGCGACGACTACTACGAGCTGATGGTGGCGGTCACCAAGTGCGGCGCCATCGCCACCCCGGTCAACTGGCGACTCACGGCATCCGAGGTGAGGAAGGTCGTGGACGACGCCGAGTGCGTCCTGATGGTGGCGGGCGAGGAGTTTCAGCCCACGGCGGCCGAGGCGGGGCACCCGGCCATCACCTTCTCCCAGCTCCCCCGCAAGGCGGGCGGCGAGGACCCGCACCGAGACTCCGAGAACGACGTGGCCTGGCAGCTCTACACGTCCGGGACGACCGGCCTGCCCAAAGGCGCGATGCTCACCAATCTCAACCTGGTCGGCCTGGTGACGAGCCTGGTCGTCGAGATTCCCGAGATGCGCCAGGGCGGTCGCGGCCTGGTCGCCATGCCGCTCTACCACATCGGCGGCTCGGGCTGGGCCAACGCGGTCATGGCCAACGGCTCGTGCATGGTCTTCACGCGCGAGGTGGTCCCGCAGGAATTGCTGCAGGTGATCGCCGAGCAGCGCGTCGAGACCGCCTTCCTGGTGCCGGCCGTGCTCCTCTTCATGACGCAGCTGCCAGAGTCCCAGACCGCCGACTTCTCGAGCCTCAGGAACATCCTCTACGGCGCCTCGCCGATCACGCCGGCCGTGCTCCAGAGGGCGATCGAGACCTTGAAGTGCCGGTTCACCCAGGTCTACGGCCTCACGGAGACGTCGGGTGCGATCTCCTATCTCCAGTTCGAGGACCACCAGGGCGAGCGCCTGCTCTCCTGCGGCCGCGCGTCATTCGGCTGCGACATGGCGATCTTCGATCCCGAGGACAAGGAAGTGCGCTCTGGGGAGCTGGGCGAGATCGTCTACCGGGGACCGGGCATCATGGCCGGCTACTGGAACCGGCCCCAGGACACCGCGGCAGTGATCCGCGACGGCTGGTTTCACAGCGGCGACGCCGGGACCATGGACGCGGACGGCTTCATCTACGTCAAGGATCGGATCAAGGACATGGTCGTGTCGGGCGGCGAGAACATCTACCCGGCCGAGCTGGAAAGCGTCCTGGCCGGCCACCCGGCGGTGGCGGACGTGGCCGTGATCGGGGTGCCCGACGACAAATGGGGCGAGGTGGTGAAGGCGATCGTGGTCAAAAAGCCCGGCGCCGAGCTCACCGCGGACGCCCTGATCGATTGGTCTCGGGACCGGCTGGCGGGCTTCAAACGACCGCGCTCGGTCGACTTCGTCGAGAGCATCCCGCGCAATCCCAGCGGCAAGATCCTGAAACGCCAGCTGCGAGAGCCCTTCTGGGCCGGAGCGACTCGGCAGGTCAACTGATCTGATCTCGTTCCCGGCCTACACTGGAGGCCAGGAAAGGGTTACGACCTTGGGTTCGGTCGCGCCGTGGGAAGGTAATGTGACGATCTTGACGACCGACCTGCTGCCGGCATTGGCAGGCCGCGACTTCCTGGACATCGCCGACCTGTCCGCCGGCGAGGTTCGGGGGCTGCTGGCACTGGCCGCCGAGATCAAGGCGGGCCGCTGGCGGGCGCGTCCCCTCGAGGGGCGGCACCTGGCCCTGATCTTCCAGAAGCCCTCCATGCGCACCCGGGTCTCTTTCGAGGTCGCCATCGGCCGCCTGGGCGGCACCCCGATCACCCTCTCGGACGCGGAGATCGGGCTGGGCCGCCGGGAGCAGGCGTCGGACGTGGGCCGGGTGCTGGCCCGCTTCACCAGCGGGATCGTGGCCCGGCTCTTCAAGCACGAGGATCTGCTCGAGCTGGCCCAGGCCTCAGACAAGCCGGTCGTCAACGCCCTCACCGACCGCTCTCACCCCTGCCAGGTGCTGGCCGACCTCCTGACCCTCCAGGAGGCGCTGGGGGGCCTGGAGAGCCGCCGTGTCGCCTTCGTGGGGGACGGCAACAACGTGGCCAGCTCGCTGATCGAGGCGGCGGCCCTGGTCGGCCTCAGCCTGGCCGTGATCACGCCGCCCCGCCACTACCCGGATTCCGCGGTGATCGAGCGGGCTCGCCGGCTGGCGCCGGGCGGGCGCCTCGACCTCAAGGTGACCAGCGACCTGGAGGCGTTACAAGGAGTAGATGCCGTCTACACGGACGTGTGGACCTCGATGGGCCAGGAGTCGGAGACCGAGGCCCGCCGGCGCGAGTTCGTCGAGTACCAGGTCAACGAGGAGCTGATGGCGCAGGCGCCGCGGGCGATCTTCATGCACTGCCTCCCGGCCCACCGTGGCGAGGAGGTCACCTCGGAGGTGATCGACGGGCCGCGCTCGGTCGTCTTCGACCAGGCCGAGAACCGCCTCTACGCGCAGATGGCGCTGCTGGCATCGATCTTCGGGAGCCAGGGATGACCGGCATCCTGTCGCAGCTGTTCCACCAGCTGGTGGCGATCGTGCAGAAGGTGGGTCCGGTCGAGGTCGTCGACGTCCTGCTGGTGGCCTTCATCATGTACCAGCTGCTGCGCCTGGTCCGCGGCACCCAGGCCATCCAGCTGATCGTGGGCCTGGTGGTCCTGGTCATGGTGGGCGTCTTCGCCAGCGCCCTCAAGCTGATCCTGCTCAGCTGGCTGTTCCAGAACGCCGCCCCCTTCATCGTGATCGCGATCATCGTGCTGTTCCAGCCCGAGCTCCGCCGCATCCTCGACCAGGTGGGCCGGATCGGGCACCTCGGCTCCCTGTCCGCCTTCGGCGACCAGCTCCGCAGCCGGTCGATCGCGGAGGCGATCCGGGCCGTGGAGCGGCTCTCCGCCCGCCGCACGGGCGCCCTGATCGCGTTCGAGCGCGAGGTCGGCCTGGAGGACTACGCGGCCACCGGGGTCCGCATCAACGGCGAGGTCTCGAGCGAGTTCCTGCAGGCGATCTTCTTCCCCAACTCGCCACTCCACGACGGGGCCGTGATCATCCGCGGCAACCAGATCCTGGCCGCCGGCTGCCTGCTGCCGCTGCCCGAGGAGGGCACGGTGCGCGAGCGGCTGGGCACCCGCCACCGGGCGGCGATCGGCCTCAGCCTGGCCTCCGACGCCCTGATCGTCGTCGTCTCCGAGGAGACTGGCAGCATCTCGGTGGTGGAGAACGGGGCCATCACCCGCAACCTGGACACGGACGGGCTGCGCCGGCGGCTGGCGGGCTCGATCGAGGCGGTCAAGCCCCAGAACGGCCGCAGCCGCCGGCTGGCCCTGCTCCCCTGGTTCAACAAATGACCTTCCTGATCTCCAACTGGCGCCTGAAGCTCCTGGCCCTCGGGCTGGCGCTGGGCCTGCTGGGCGCGGTCGCCTTCAGCGAGAACCCGGTCTCGGTGACGTCGGTTCCGGCGGTCGTGGACTACGACAACAAGGACCCCTCCCTGGTGGTCGTGAACCCGACCCTGCGGACCACGGTCAGCGTGTTCGGCGTGAGCAGCGCCGTCGACCCCTTGAAGGCCACCTTCCCGAACGGGGTCCGCTTCAAGGTCGACCTGCGCGGCGTCACCCAGCCGGTGGCCCAGCGCACGTTCTACGCCACGCCCAAGACGCTGCCCGCGGGCGTGAGCTGGAACGGCGACCAGGTGCCGATCGCGGTCGGGATCGACATCGCCGACACCAAGAGCTACGACATCGAGGTGCGAACCCCGTTCGTGGCTCCCGGTTTCAAGGTCCTGGGCCCGCTCGATGCGCAGGGGAAGCCGATCACCTACGCGGAGTGCGGCAACTCCGGGCAGGCCTGCCAGGTCAAGGTCACGGCCCCCAAGAGCCTGCTCGCGAACCTGAAGGCGTACGTCCTGATCGGCGACCAGCAGAACCCGATCACCGGCACCAACGTCGACAGCCCCACCCAACCCGTGCGCTTCGAGGAGAACGGGCGTCCCGTGGACCTCAGCAAGTTCAACTCCTTCCCGACGCCGGCCGTCGACCCCAGCATCGTCAACGTGCATGTGACACTCCAGCAGAGCCAGACCACGCGCCAGGCCGCGATCAAGGTCAACGTGACCGGCCGCCCGGCCTGCGGCTACGGCATCACCTCGATCGGCTTCACCCCCGACGCCTTCGTGACCATCACGGGCGCCGCGGACAAGGTCGCCAAGATCGACTCCATCACCCTCGGCCAGGCGATCGACGTCACCAACGCCACCGCCTCACTACGGTCTCAGCAGGCGGTGCCGACCGACGGCTTCACGGCCACTCCGGCGCAGGTCACCGTGGTGGTGAGCATCTCCCGCCAGATCGACTGCGCGGCCCCGACGCCGACGCCGACCCCCAAAGCAAGCCCGTAGTAACCTCGGGTTCGGGCCCCCCGTTCAACGTCACACAACAGCCCACCCAAGGAGTCAAAGAAAACCTATGTGCGGGATCATCGGCTACCTCGGCGAGCGCGAGGCCACGCCCATCCTCATGGAGAGCCTGAAGCGGCTCGAGTACCGCGGCTACGACTCGGCCGGGGTCGCGGTCATCGAGGCGGCGGAAGGCGGGCGGCGGACCAGCATCACCAAGAGCGAGGCCAAGGTCGACCTCCTGATCGCCAAGCTGAAGGAGAACATGCCCAGCGGCAAGCTGGGCATCGGCCACACCCGCTGGGCGACGCACGGCAAGCCGACCATCGTCAACGCCCACCCGCACACCGACTGCCACGGCCGGATCTCGGTCGTCCACAACGGGATCATCGAGAACTTCGCGGAGATCAAGGCCGAACTCGAGGGCCTCGGGCACGAGTTCACCAGCGAGACCGACACCGAGGTCGTCCCACACCTTATCGAGCAGTACTACAAGGGCGACTTCCTCTCCGCGGTGCGCCAGGCTCTGCAGCGGATCCGGGGCGCCTACGCGCTGGCCATGTTCAGCCTCGACGACCCCGAGCTGCTGGTCGGCGCCCGCCTCAACGCGCCGTTGGTGGTGGGGATCGGCGAGGGCGAGTACTTCGTGGCCTCCGACATCACCGCGATCATCCCCTACACCAAGAAGGTCCTGATCCTGGGGGAGGGCGAGGTGGCGGCCGTCACCCCACTGGGCGCCGAGGTCTCCACCATCGACGGCCAGCCCGTCGAGGCCAAGGTCATCCACGTCGACTGGGACGTGAGCCAGGCCGAGAAGGGCGGCTTCGCGCACTTCATGCTGAAGGAGATCCACGAGACCCCGGAAGCCGCCGCCAACGCCTTCCGCGGCCGCATGACCGACGATGGCCACGTCAGCTTCGTCGAGTTCGCGATCTCCGACGAGCACCTGCGGAAGTACAACGAGGTGCGCCTGCTGGGCATGGGCACCTCGCTGCACGCGGCCATGCTCGGCGAGTACGTGATCGAGGACTGGGCCGGCCTCCGGGCGCGGGCCGAGGACGCCTCCGAGTTCCGCTACCGGCGGCCGACGCTGGACGACAAGACCCTGGCCGTGGTCATCACCCAGTCCGGGGAGACCGCGGACACCCTGGTCGGCCTGCACCAGGCGCGGGAGCGGGGCGCGCTCACGCTGGCCATCACCAACGTGGTGGCCTCGAGCGCCGCCCGCGACGCCGACGGGGCCCTGTACCTGCACAGCGGCCCCGAGATCGGCGTCGCCTCGACCAAGACCCTGGTGGCGCACATGGTCAGCCAGTACCTGCTGGCGCTGCGCCTGGCGACCGTCCATGGGCGGGTTTCCCTGGAGCGGCGGCAGGAGCTGGCGCGCAGCCTGCGCGAGCTGCCCGACCAGATCCGCAAGGTGCTCGACCGCAGCACCGAGATCGCGCGCATGGCCCACAAGTACAGCCGCTTCCACAACTTCATGTTCGTGGGCCGCGGTATCAACTACCCGGTGGCGCTGGAGGGCGCCCTGAAGCTCAAAGAGATCAGCTACCTGCACGCCGAGGGGTGCTCGGGCGGCTACCTCAAGCACGGGCCGATCGCCCTCCTGGACCCCGATTTCCCGGTGGTGGCGGTGTGCACGGAGAGCTCGACCAGGGAGAAGATGGCCTCCACCGTCCACGAGATCGTGGCCCGCGACGCGCCGGTGCTGGCGCTGGTCAGCGAGGGCGACCGTTCCCTCGACGACATCGTCACCGACCTGATCGTGCTGCCGGCCGCCGACGAGGCGACCAGCGCCGTGCTGAGCACGGTCGCGCTGCAGCTCTTCGCGTACCACGTGGCCAACGAGCTGGGCCGGGATGTCGACCAGCCGCGCAACCTCGCCAAGTCCGTAACGGTCGAGTAGCGTCTGCGCGTTCTGCTCCAGCGGGTCTCGAGGGCGGAGGTCCGCGTGGGCGAGCGGATCACGGGACGCATTGGCCGCGGTTTCCTGTTATTTGTCGGATTCACGGCGACCGATACTGCCGTGCAGGTGGACTGGATGGCGGACAAAGTGTCCGGTCTTCGCCTCTTCTCGGATTCGGAAGACAAGATGAAC
>DATCNF010000353.1:0-23423 GCA_036565325.1 Candidatus Dormiibacterota bacterium
CGGCCGGCCCGGTCCCGGCTCCGGCCGACCTGGACCGGCTGGTCGGCGCCTACAACTCGGCCATCGCCGAGGTGGTGGCGCGCAACCACGCCGTCCTGGTCGACCTCCACTGCCAGGGCGGCACCGCGACCCAGCACCCGGCCTGGGTCAGCGCCGACGGCTTCCACCCGACCGCCGAGGGCTACGCGCAGATCGCGCAGGCCTTCATGGCGGCACTGCGGGGAACCGGCTGCTATCGTCCTCGCCAGGCTTAACCCGCCCTTCATCGGCAATCACCAGAATCAGGGGTTAGGCATTGGCATGGGGCTGTAGGAGGCTGATCGAATGGCTGACACCACGACTGTCGTAGCGGGGTCGCCCACCTGGGTTGACATCTCGAGCAAGGACCCGGCCGGGACCCGCGACTACTACGGGAAGCTGTTCGGCTGGGAGACCGAGGTCATGGCCGATCCCGAGTACGGCGGCTACGCCATGGCCAGGATCGGAGGCAAAGACGTGGCCGGGATCGGCGGCCTGCAGGATCCCAACGCACCCACGGCCTGGATGCTCTACATCGGCACCCCGGACGCGGAGGCCACCGCCAAGCAGGTGGAGGCCGCCGGCGGCAAGGTGGTCGCTCCGCCTTTCGATGTGGGCGAGGCCGGCCGGATGGCCGTGTTCCAGGACCCGGCAGGCGCCTTCATCTCGGTCTGGCAGCCCAAGGACATGCCCGGTGCCGGCGTTATGCACGAGCCCGGCAGCTTCACCTGGGCCGAGCTCAATGCACGCGGGATCGAGAAAGCGAAGCCCTTCTACGCCCAGGTCTTCGGCTGGGGCGAGAAGGTCTCCCCAATGGGGGAGGGCATGGGCGACTACACGGAGTTCCAGCAGGACGGCAAGAGCATCGCCGGCGCCATGCAGGTGCCTTCCATGGTCCCGGCCGAGGTGCCCAGCTACTGGATGGTCTACTTCGGAGTCGACGACGTCGACCACGCGTTCCAGAAGGCCACCAGCCTCGGCGGGCGCGAGCTGCTGGCGCCCGAGGACTTCCCGGGCGGCCGCTTCGCGGTGCTCCAGGATCCCCAGGGGGCGGCCTTCGGCATCTTGAAGATGCAGGGGTAGCTGCTGTCGGGCGGGTGGCCGCAGACCGGTCACCCGCCCTCTGTAACCCCCACCCGTAGTTGATGAATCGTGGACGTAGGATCTTCGGCCGCCCGGCCATCGTTCACCGTCGTCGAGGGCGACAGCTACGCGGACTGGGAGTCCGTCTATCGGGACAACGTGCTCGGCATCTACCAGCTCGTGTTCCGGCAGGTGGGCAACGCCCCCGACGCCGAGGACCTGGCCGCCGAGACGCTGATCCGCACCCTGCGCACCCTCCGCCTGCCGGCGCCGGTGGGCGAGGTGCGGTCCTACCTGGTGAAGACGGCGCGCACCGTGCTCGCCGACCACTGGCGCAAGCACTACGCGGCCGCGCCCACGCTCGTGGACACGGATCGCGTCGATCGGGAATCGGGCTTTGAATACGCCCCTTCCGCGTCTTCTTCCGAGCGGGCGCTGCGCATCCTGGAGCTGCTGCCCGACCGGCTGCGGCAGGTCCTCGAGCTGCGCTTCCTGCGCGGCTACTCGGTGCGCGAGGTGGCGGCCGAGATGAACATCACCGCCGGCAACGCCAAGGTGCTCCAACACCGGGCTCTGCGCCGGGCAGCCGAGATCGGGCAGGAGTCCCTCCGGTGAGGCGACGCCCAGAGCAGCGAGTCGCCGCCTACCTGGATCGGATGCTGGCTCGGCGCCGCCCGCCGCGCTTCAAGGCAACCGCGGAGGAGCTGGAAGCGATCGCGGCGGCTGCCGCGCTGGCCAGCGCGCAACCCGGCGCCGACCTGCCGGACCCCCGCTTCGTGGAGCGGCTGGGGCGCCGGCTGCGAGGAGAGCTGGAGACCCCGCGGAGCCGCCCCGGGCTGCTGAGCCGGCGCGCCCTCCTGCAGACGGCGGGCGCCTCGGCCGCCGCCGTCGTGGTGGGGGCCGTCGGCGACCATGCCCTGGTCGCCCAGCTCGCCGCCCGGGAGTCGGAGGCCCTGGTCCCCGACCAGGGCAGCTGGCGGCCGGTGGCGGCCGTGGAGCAGCTCCCTGCCGGCGGGGTGATGCCGGTCGACACCGGGTCGATGAAGGTGCTGGTCGTCAACGACGGCGGCCGCATCCACGCCCTCTCGGGCGTCTGCACCCACCTCGGCTGCACCCTGGAGCCGGACGCCCAGACCGGGCGCATCGCCTGCCCCTGTCACCGCTCGTCCTTCTCGCTGGCCGGCCAGGTGGTCGACCATCAGCTGGCGCAGCCGCCAGCCGCGCTGCCGGCAGTGGAGAGCAGGGTCCGGGAGGGCCAGATCGAGGTCTTCGTGGTGTAACCGACGCGTAGCTGGCGGCCGGAAAGGGCGCATTTCCCGGGGAACGCGCTCTCCCGGGAGGAGTTCCTCAGGCGCGGCCGCGCGCGAGGTCGATCAAGCGGCCCAGGATGCGGCCCCCGTCGGCGCGCAGGCCGTTGTGCTCGTACTCATTCGTGATCCACGGGCGCAGACCGCGGATCCGGCCCGCGGTCTCCTCTGAGAGCTCGCGCGGGACGTACATGTCGTTGACGTAGATCGCGGCCGCCACCGGCACCTGGTTGCGTGCCAGCTGGTGGGGATCGTAGAGACGCGGCCACTCCCGCCGGGCCAGGATCTCGCTTGCCTCGCGCAGCGGGCGCAGCGCGCCGTAGTCCTCGAACATCCAGGCGCTCACGTGCTCGCCCGTGAACAGCTCGGAGTTCTCGAACTCCGCCGGCAGCAGCCGGTCCGCTGACCAGCCGGTCACGCCCCCGTCGGCCCAGCAGGCCTCGTGGATGACCGCATACAGAGGGTTTCGCGAGTAGCTGGTCGCCCGCTCCACGTCGTGCCGGAAGGCCGGCGCGTCGAATGGCAGCTCCAGGATGTAGTGAAGGTTCTCGGCGCCGTCGCTCATGCCCAGCACACCGCCCAGCTGGCGCAGCCGGCGCGAGCTGAAGCGGTCGCCGTTCGGCAGCCGGACGTCCTCGGACACCAGCCTGCGGTGCAGCTCTCGCACTCGCGCGCGGTCGTCCGGATAGCGCTCGTAGTAGGCGCGGTTGCGCTCGCTCACCAGGCGGTAGGTGGCGCGATAGACCTCGTCGATGCGAGGCCCCAGCGCCGGCAGCCCGCCGGTGATGAAGGCCTCGCGCAAGCCGTCCGGCGCGCACGCCAGGTAGGTCGTGACGCACATGCCCCCGAAGCTCTGGCCGAGCACGCTCCAGCGCTCGACGCCCAGCTCGCCCCGGATCCACTCAGCGTCGCGGACGATGGCGTCGGCGCGGAAGTGCGCGAGGTAGTCAGCCTGCGCGTCCGGGCTCAGACCGGGCAGGGCGCCCACTGGGGTCGAGCGCCCGGTTCCGCGCTGGTCGAGCAGGAGGACGCGGTAGTCCTCGAGCGCGCGCTCCAACCAGCCGGGGCCCATGGGCGCGCCGTGGGGGCGCGGCGCCTCGGTGCCGGGACCGCCCTGGAAGAAGACCAGGAAGGGCCGGTCCGCGCCGTCGGGTGCCGCCACCTCGCGCGCGAACACGGTGATCCGCTCGCCGTCAGTCCGCTCGTGGTCGAGCGGAATCGAGAACTCGTGCTCCGTGAGAACCAGGCCGGGTGTGGCAATAGCGGGCACGTCGGAGACGTTACCGGGACGGCGAACTCAGGTCAGGCCGCCGGCCCCCGGGCGGCGTCCACGGTCGCCAGCGAATAGTGCTTGGGGCTGAACACCTCGAGCACCTTGGCCCGGGCCAGCATGGTGGCCTCGGCCCTGGTGATGGCGGTGACGTGGACGCGGATCCGGTAGGTGTCGTCGAACACCAGCCTCATGGCTTCGCGAGGATGCAGGTTACGCCAGCGGCTGCGGGCCGCGAGGTCACCGGCATAGCCATGCCGGACCTGTACCTCCACGTCGACGACCCACGGGGTCAAGCGCTCGCTCGGCTCTCCTACTCCACGGTTTTCGGTGGTGGCAGCAGCCACGACCGCACTACCTGAAGGAAACGCGCGAGAGCCCGTCGCTACCGATTTTCAAAAATTGGTGCGCGAGATACGCCTAGGTCGTGCCCAGGCGCCGCAGCGTGCTCAGCCGGCGCCGCACCTGCTGCTGCTTGTCGAGAACGCGGAACATCAGGTCGGCGGGGCCGAGCTCGGCGCCGTCCAGGAGCCCGAGCTCGTGGAGAAGCCGGGTCAGGCCCGCCGAGAGGGCGGTCTCCTGCTCCAGGTTCATCCGCTCCAGGGTCTCCAGCATGAAGTCCAGGTCCTGAAGCTGCAGGGTCAGCTGGGATCGGTTGAGCGCGTCGCCTCGACTGTTGGACCTCAGTTCCACGACTGGCCCGGCTTGAACCTCTCGACCCGAGACCTCATCTCCGCCAGCTCCCGCTTGGACTCGCGAGACAGGCCCCTCAGCCGCATCATGAAGTCGATCGACTCCAGGACGAAGGCGAGGTCGTCCTGATCGTTGGCATCCCGGGGTGGGGGCGGCTCACTCACCGCCAGCGCCGGGATGGCCGTTGTGCTCGGCCAGCTTGGCCTGCCAGAAGGCGAGCCGCCTCTCGAAGCGCTCGACCTGGAGCACCAGGACCTGGACATCGGCCCGCTCCAGCTCATCCTGGGCCTCCTGGGACTGGTGCTCCATCATGTCCTTGAGATTGGATATCAGCTTGTGCTTGGTCTCCCGAAGCTGGCTGTAGACGTCGATCCAGTGCTTGGCGTCGGCCACCAGCTCGCTGGCGGGCTGCTCACCCGGGAGGAGACGTTTTTCGTCCGTGGCCAGGCGGATGGCCTCTTGTTCCTGGTCCGGCACTCTTGCCGACCCCCCTTTTACTCAGATGATTGCGGTCGCGGCCGAGGGCCACTGAAGCCGGCGGGATCCCTGAGAGTGAAACCAGGCGGGGGCAGCGGTATTCACTTCATACCCATAAGCGGTGGCCTGGAACCCCGACGCTTCTGAGCGAACTCCAAGAATCGCCACCTAAGCTGGCCTGAACCCGATGTCTGCCATGGGCGCGGCCCGCGCCGAACCGCGCTCGATCCTGTCGCGCGCTGACGTCAACTACGCCATCTGCGCCCTGAACGCGGCCGTGATCCTGGCCTTCTGGTGGTTCAGCTCGGGCTTCGAGATCACGCGCGGGCTGGCCGACGCCCTCAACGGCCTGGGTCGCGTGACCGGTCTGCTGGGCACCTACTTCGTGCTCTGGCAGCTGCTCCTGATGGCCCGCCTGCCCACGCTCGAGGACGCGTTCGGGCTGGAGAGGATGGCGGTCCTGCACAAGTGGAACGGCTATCTGAGCATCGGCCTGCTGGTCGCCCACGCCATCTTCCAGACGGCCGGCTACCAGCTTGCCAACGGCCACGACCTGGTGACGCAGCTGAGCGACTTCAGCAACCGCTATCCGGGACTGCTGGCGGCGATCGTCGCCCTGGTCCTGTTCGTGGCCGTGGTGGTGGCCTCGGTGACCATCGCCCGCCGGCGCCTGGCCTACGAGACCTGGTACTTCATCCACCTCTACACGTACCTGGCGGTCGTGCTCGCCTTCAGCCACCAACTCCTGACGGGGGTCGATTTCGCCGGCAACCCGGCGTTTGTCTGGTACTGGTGCCTGCTCTATGTGGCAGTCGGCGCGCAGCTGCTCCTGTACCGGGTGGTGGGACCGCTGTTCGCGTACCAGCGCCACCGCTTCCACGTGCAGTCCATCCAGAAGGAGGCGGTGGGCGTCTTCTCGATCTACATCGGCGGCCGCGACCTGAAGCAGTTCGAGGTCCAGGGTGGCCAGTTCGCGTTCTGGCGGTTCCTGGACGCCAAGCGCTGGTGGCAGGCGCACCCCTTCTCGGTGTCCGCGCTGCCCGACGGGCGCCGGCTGCGCATCACCGTCAAGAACATCGGTGACTTCACGAGCGGGATCCACGAGCTCAAGCCGGGCACCCCGGTCCTGGTCGAGGGGCCCTTCGGCAAGTTCACCGAGCCGCCGGTCAGCGCCGGCGGCAAGGTGCTCCTGATCGCCGGCGGGATCGGCATCACGCCGATCCGGCCGCTGGCCGAGGAGATGGCCCTGGCCGGGTTTGACGTGCGCGTCCTGTACCGGGCCAGCCGGGAAGCCGACCTCGCCCTCAAGGGCGAGCTTGAGGCCCTCACCGCCGAGCATGGAGTGCGCGTCGACTACCTGCTCTCGGAGCCGGGGCGGCGGCCGCCGCGCGGCACCTCCTGGTTCGATCCCGACATGCTGGTGCGCCTGGTTCCCGACGTCGCCGGCCGGGTGGTGTACGTGTGCGGGCCGGCGGTCATGCGCAGAGCCGTGCTGGCCGCGCTGGACGAGCTGGGCGTCCCGCAAGATCACATCCACACAGAGGTGTTCCGCCTGCAATGAAACGAGCCATCGCCGCGACCGGAGTCACGATCGCCGGCGTGGTCTGGGTGCTGACCTACAGGGTGACCCCGCCCAGCGCGGGGATCGCGGCGGTGCCGCCAGCCCCGGGCCCCGGTGATGCGCAACCGTCACCGGGCGCGTCCGTCACCCCGACACCGGCCGGCGTCTCGGGCACCTTCACCGGGTCCGACGTCTCCAACCGCTACGGCGACGTCCAGGTCCGGATCGTCATCAGCAACGGGCACCTCACCGACGTCACCGCCCTGCGGCTGCCCAGCGACCGCGCCACCTCCGCCTACATCAGCCAGGTGGCGGGGCCCATGCTGCGGTCGGAGGCGCTGCAGGCGCAGAGCGCGCGCATCGACATCATCAGCGGCGCCACCTACACCAGCGTCTCCTATGCGCAGTCGCTGGAGTCGGCGCTGCGGCAGGCGCACCTGGGCTGATCGTTGCGCAGCGTCCGAGAGGTGATGGGCATGCCCGTCACCGTGGAGGTGGTCGATCCGGGTGCGGAGGAGGCGGTGGAGGAGGCGTTCGCAGACTTCAGGCTCCTGGACCGGACCTTCAGCCCCTTCCTGGCCGGCAGCGCGGTCAGCCGGATCAACCGCGGCGAGCTCGAGGTCGAGGCGGCGGGGCCCCTGGTCGCGCAAGCCGTCGACCTCTGCCGGCGCTACGAGCAGGCGACCCACGGGTACTTCTCCGCGTGGCTCGACGGCCGCTTCGATCCCTCGGGGTTGGTCAAGGGCTGGGCCATCGATCGGGCGGCGTCGATCCTCCACCGACATGGCTTCCACAACTTCTTCGTCGACGCTGCCGGCGACGTGCAGACGCGGGGCCACAAGGTCGGCGGCGAGCCCTGGCGCGTGGGCGTCCGGCATCCGCTGGAGCGGGACAAGGTCGCCTGCGTGATCCTGGCCGCGGACCTGGCGGTCGCGACCTCGGGCACCTACGAGAAGGGCGACCACATCGTCGACCCGCACACGGGCCGGCCCGCCCGCGAGCTGCTGAGCTTCACGGTGGTCGGCCCCGACATCCTGCAGGCCGACGTCTTCGCGACGGCCGCCTTCGCCATGGGTCGCCGGGGCCTCGACTTCGTGCTCGGCGTCGAGGGCTACGAGGCCTTCGCGATCGGACAGGATCTGGTCGCCACCTGGACGCCGGGCTTCGACGACTACCGCGAAGGCTTGCCCACCCGCTGATAGAGGTTCGCCTGGACGGTCCGGCCATCCGCGAGCTCGACCGGGACCACCGTGCGCGGCCAGCTCTTGCCCTCGAACCAGTCCAGGTGGCCCCAGAGCTTGGGCAGCTCCGCGGAGTGGAAGACCTTCACCGCGTGCCGGGGCCCGTCGGGGCTGTACCAGAAGGCGGGATAGCCCTCCTCCTGGCCGCGCTCGCCATGGACCCAGCCATCCAGCCACTCGCCGGGGACGTCCTCGAGCAGGCGGTGGTTGACCTCGCCCGGCCGCAGGGTGCCGTACGCCGCCAGCAGGTGCTCGGTCTCCATCCCGGGCTCATGCATACCAGAATCACTTCAGTGAGCAGGGGTCGGGTCATCGAGAACCCCGCCAGCGGGGAACGGATCGTGGTTCGCCAGACGGGGGCGGAGACCGGCGGCGAGCTGCTCGCCTTCGACCTCTTCCTGGCTCCCGGCGGCCGGGTGCCGAGCAGCCACGTTCACCCCGAGCAGGAGGAGACCTTCACCGTGCTCGAAGGCCGGATGCGCTTCCGAATCGGACTGCGGTCGCGGTTGGTGGGCCCCGGCGAAACCGTGCGCGTGCCACCGGGCGCAGTGCACGCCTTCGCCAACGTGGGGCGTGAGCCGGCACATCTCCTGGTCGAGGCGCGGCCGGCTTTGAACACGGAGGAGATGCTGGGAATGGCGGCCGGCCTGGATCGGCCGTGGCGGCGACCCCTCCAGCTGGCCGTTTTCCTCGAAGAGTTCGTGCGCGAGGTCAGGGTCCCGTTCGTGCCGGCCCCCCTGGTGCGAGCGGTGACCCTGCCCCTGGCCTGGCTGGCTGCTCGCCGGTGAGCGTCTCGGCGACACACGAACTGTCGGCGCTCCTCACCATCGCCCAGCGCGACCTCGTGAAGCTGCTGCGCGACCGGATCCGGCTGGGCGTCAGCCTGGCCTTCCCCATCCTCCTGATCGCGGGGCTGGGGACGGCGCTGCAGCCCACCGTGGGGAGGGTCATCGGCATCGACGCGGTGACCTGGATGTTCACCGGTGTGCTGGCCGCCACGCTCTTCCAGTCCGCGGCGGCGGGCATGATGTCGCTGATCGAGGACCGCGACACCGACTTCTCGCGAGAGATGTTCGTGGCGCCCATCTCGCGCCTGACGATCGTGGCCGGCAAGGTGGTCGGGGAGTCGCTGGTGGCGCTCTGCCAGGGGGCCGGCGTGGTCGTCTTCGCGCTGCTCTTCGGCGTGCACCTGAGCCCTGGACAGGTCGCCGCCCTGCTCCCCGCCGCCATCGCCTGCTGCCTGGTGGGAGGAGCCTTCGGCCTGGCCACGCTGGCGACACTGCCCAACCAGCGCGCGGCGCTCCAGGTCTTCCCGTTCCTGATCCTGCCCCAGTACTTCCTGGCCGGCGTGATCGCGCCGCTGCGCGGGGCGCCGCCCTACCTGGACCTGGTCTCGCACGCGATGCCGCTCCGCTACCCGGTCGACCTCGTCCGGGCGGCGTTCTACGCCGGGACCGGCGGGTACCAGGTGGCGGTGGCCGAAAGCCCGCTCCTGGACCTCGCGGTGATGGCCGCCCTCTTCGTGATCCTGGTGCCGCTGGGAGCCCTCGTCTTCGAGCACCGCGAACGCAGCCGGTGACCGTGCGTGTCGTCCGAGCCGAACGGCCGCTGACCGAACGCTGGCGCGGGCTGCCGGTCGAGCCCCGGGCCGCGACCCGCCTGGGCATCTCCTTCCGGCCGCGCCAGGTCGAAGCGCTGGGCCTGGACGCCCGTGCCACCCTGGGCCGACTGTTGGCTTACCCGTTCGAGGTGATCCGGCTGGGCGCCTACTGGGACCGCATGGAACCCGGGCCGGGCGCCTTCGAACCGGAGGAGCTGGACTGGCAGGTGGCCGAAGCGGAGGCGGCCGGCAAACGGGTGATCCTCTGCGTGGGGGCTGTGAAGACGTTCGGCTATCCCGAGTTCTTCGTGCCCGCCCACCACCTCCCCGAGCCGCTGCCGGAGGGCGCCCTGATCACAACCGAGACCCACGCCTCGCTGCTGGCGGCGGCCACCGCCTTCGTGAGCCGCGTCGTGGAGCGGTATCGGGACCGGGCCGCCGTCGTCAGCTGGCAGGTGGAGCACGAGGCCGTCGACCCGCTGGGGATGGAGCATTCCTGGCGGCTGGCCACCGCCTTCGTGGCGGAGGAGGTGGCGGCGGTCAGGCAGGCGGACCCGACCCGGCCGATCCTGATGAACGGCTTCCTTCCGACCTCGCTGCCCGTCCGCGTCCAGCAGTGGTGGCGGACCCGGGACCAGGGCGACTCGCTGGCGGTGGCGCAGCAGCTCGCCGACATCGTCGGCATCGACTACTACCCGCGCCACGCGCTGGCCGGCGCCGCCGGCTGGGGCCTCTACCTGGACGGCTCCGGGCGCGGACCCCGGCTGTTCGCGCGCGGGCCCCGGCTGATGATCTCGGAGGGACAGGCGGAGCCCTGGGAGGCGGTCACCGAGCCGCCGGCTCCCGACGGCCGCGGCCTGTTCAGCTGCTCACCCGAGGACCTGATCGCCAACTACAACCGCTGCCTGCGTGGGGCTCGACAAGCGAACGTCGAGCTCGAGGCCTACCTCTTCTGGGGAGCCGAGTACTGGATCCTGCGCGAGCAGCGCGGCGACTCGCGCTACCTGGACGCGTTCGCCCGCGTCCTCGACTCGGCCTGACGGTCGGCCCGGGCCGAGCCGGTCAGCTCCTGCAGCACCTGGCGGGCCTCCTCCGCGTCCCGGTCGCGGATGGCCGAGTGCAGGTTGCGCCCGGCCGTGTCCAGGTGGATGGTGGCCAGCCGCAGCCGGCGCTGGATGGGCCCCTGCACCAGGCGCAGGCTCTGGACCTTGGCGAGCGGGATCCAGGAGGTGACGCGGGCCAGGCGGCCGGTGGTGGTGACCGCGTAACGCTGGTTCCGCCCCCAGGCCAGGTTGTGGTAGCGCAGCGGGCTCTTGAGGCGGGCCCGGGAAGGCGCCGGGCTGCGCTCGGCAGGCGCCTCGGGTATGAGGTAGCCGAGCAGCCGGTCCGCCTCCTGGCGGGTGCCGACCGGCAGCAGCGCTCGCAGCTGGCGGCTCTCCGCCGCGTTCTCGCCCTCGCGCCGATGGCGCCCGGCCACGTCGACCTCGAGGCGGACCCAGCCCAGCGGCCGCCAGAGCAGCGGCTCGACCATCTGCACGGCCTGGATCCGCCCCGTGGGGATGGTCTCCGCGGAGGTGTCGAGCAGGCCCGACCAGAGCCGGAGCCCGTCCGGGGTCTCGGCCACGGTGAGCTTGTAACCGCTGTTGAGGCGCCGCCAGACCACCGTCAGGAGGCCGATCCCGATCGCGCCGCTGGAGCTGACGATGGGCACCACGGCTTGCGGCGCCACCAGTTCCGCCACGCCGAGCCCGACCAGCACCGTAAGGATCACGACCGCGATCCCGCTGGTCAGGATGGAGGCGATCAGCCGGCCCACGGGCACGGACGTCAGCACTCGTTCGGGAACCGCGGGGGCGTCCTGCGCCAGCGCCGGTGACGAGCCGCGGGAGAGCGCCAGCAGCTGGGTGCGCACGCTCTCCGCCTGGCTCGCCCTGAGGTAGGCCAAGCGGCCAGCGCCGCCCTCTGAGCCCCCCATCCTCAGGCGCAGCTCGGAGAGCCCGAAGATGCGGGCCAGGGCCGGACGCACGATGTCGATGGCCTGGATCTGGGTGAGCGGAAACCGCAGTGACTGGCGGCGGACGAGGCCGGTCTCGATCCTCAGGTCGCCGTCTTCGATCCGCCAGCGCGTGACCAGCCAGGAGATCACCCCGATCACGATCACGATGCCCAGGAAGGGCAGCCGGCCGATCACCCCGCCGCGGCCTTCGCGGCCACCCGACATCAATGCGCCCGCGACCACGGCCGCCAGGCCCACGAGGACCCGACCGGCCCGGATCACGGGCGAGAGCGGGTGCAGGCGGTGCCAGGCATCCGCGTCGAGCGGAGCAGCGGCGTTCACAGGCCGGCGGCCCTGGCCTCGCCCAGCTCGGCCAGGTGGTCCCGCAGCCGAGCGGCCTCGTCCTGGGTGAGGCCGGGGATGCGGGCGTCGCTGGCCGCCGCCGCCGTGTGCATCCGGACCGTGGCCAACCCGTAGGCGCGCTCGATGGGACCGGCCACGACGTCGATGAACTGCATGCGCCCGTAGGGGACCACCGAGAGCCGCGAGATCATCACCCCGCGCTGGACCAGGAGGTCGTCGTCGCGCTCGCGGTAGGCCCACGCCCGCACCCGCCGCTGGGCGAACCGGTCGCCCAGGAAGCCCGCGATCAGGACGCCCACCAACAGCAGCAAGCCGGCCGCGACCAGCCCGTGCCTGCCCCCCACCGTCCCGATAACCGCCACGACCAGGAGCAGGACGCCCGCGACGCCGGTGGCCGCGGCGACCTCCACGCGGCGCATGGTGGCCAGGCGGGGAGAGGGGTGCAGCCAGACCTCGTCAGGCGGCGTGGACGACACGCCGAGAATCATGGTCCACCCGGCCGGCCCGACCTCCACGGATGTTCCGGGATACCAGGCCTGATACGGGCCTTTGGGAACGGATATCCCGGGTTATCCGGGGTGGGGGGTCCACGTGCCGAGCACACGAAGAGGACCGGCTGGAAGCCGGCCCTCGTGGAGTAGCGCTCGGGGGAACCGAGCTAGGGAACGGTCGGGCGCTGGCCGGCGTTTTCCTGCGCCTCGCGGGCTGCACTCTCGCCGGCCTCGTGCGTCGCGTCCTCATTGGACACGAACGGGGTCGACGCGGCGCCGGTGGCCGGGCTCGCTGTGGCCGCGGGCGTGGTGGCCGCGCTGGCCGTGACCGCGCTCAGGCCTGTGAGCGTGGCGCCGATGACGCCGCCTACCAGCATCGAGCCGGCGATGGCGCCGGCCGCGATGGTTGCGCGAATCCTGCTCATCTCTGTCACCTCCTTTCTAGTAGTAGCCGCTCCGGCGACCCTGGGCCCCATGGTCCGGACCGCGACTGGGAGGGGCCTGCGCGGAGGCTGTGAGGTCACCGGGAAAGACCTTGACATGTGACCGAATGGTCACATATAGTCTGGGCATGGATGAGGTGTTCAGGGCGCTGGCCGATCCCACTCGGAGGAGCCTCCTCGACGAGCTCTTCCGCGCAGACGGCCAGACGTTGGGCGCGCTCGAGAAGCGCTTTCAGATGTCGCGCTTCGGCGTCATGAAGCACCTGAGGCAGCTCGAGGAAGCGGGGCTCGTGCTGACTCGCCGGCGCGGCCGCGAAAAGCTGCACTTCCTGAACCCCGTCCCCATCCGGCTCGTCCACGACCGCTGGGTGAGCAAGTACGCCGAGCCCTGGGCCGCCGGCCTGAGCGACCTGAAAGACAAATTGGAGGAACAGATGGAAAAGGTTTTTGAGATCTACATCAAGACCACGCCCGAGCGCCTTTGGGAGGCGATCACCGACCCCGAGATGCGAAGCAAGTACAACTTCGGCGCCCGGATCGTGTCCGACTTCACCCCCGGCTCGCGCTACGAGCAGAGCGCCCCCGGCGCTCCCGGGCCCCTGGGCGAGGGCGAGAACCTGGAGGTCATCCCGCCGCGCCGGCTGGTCCAGAGCATGCGGGCCCTCTGGGGCGAGGACGTCAAGGCCGAAGGCACCTCGAGGATCACCTGGGAGATCGAGCCGGTCGGCGACTCCTGCCACCTCACCGTCACCCACGACCAGCTTCGGGAGGGCGCCAACGAGCAGCTCTACGGCGGCTGGCCGATGATCCTCTCCGGGCTCAAGACCCTGCTCGAGACGGGCGAGCTGCTGACCACCCCGGGCTCGCTGATGTACGCAAATTCGTCAGCGAAGCCTTAACGCCCCCACCCCTACCCTCCCCGTTGGGAAGGGGGTCTGTTGCTGCCGCGGCCTGAGCCGCGCGCAGCTCCAGCCGGCTGGCGGCGCTCACCACCGCCCGCAGCGAGGCAGTGAGGATGTTGGGGTCGAGCCCCACCCCCCAGGCCACGGCGCCGGTCTCGTCAGCGGCTTCCACGTAAGCGGCCGCGGTGGCGTCCGAGCCGGCGTCGACCGCGTGCTCGGCGTAGTCGAGAATGCGCAGCCGGATCCCGCACTCGCGCGCGAGCGCGTCCGTAAAGGCGGCGATGGGACCGTTGCCGCGCCCGCTGATCGTCTGCTCGACGCCGTCGATGCGCACGACGGCGGTGAGGTCGGTGGCGGCCGCCTGCCCGGTGTGGCGGTGGTCAACGGTCTGGTGCTCGACCAGCTCCAGCGAGGTCTCCGGGTTGAGGTAGGTCCACTGGAAGGCAAGCCAGATCTCCTCGGGGGTGATCTCCTTGCCCGAGGCGTCGGTGATCTGCTGGATCACCTGCATGAACTCGATCTGGAGCCGCCGCGGCAGGTCGAGGTGGCGCTCCGTCTTCATGATGTAGGCCACGCCGCCCTTCCCGGACTGGCTGTTGACGCGGATGATGGCCTCGTACGTGCGGCCCACGTCGTGGGGGTCGATGGGTAGGTAGGGCACCGCCCAGGACTCGTCCTGGGCGCGCTGCGCGGCGTCCATCCCCTTCTTGATCGCGTCCTGGTGCGAGCCCGAGAAAGCGGTGTAGACGAGCTCGCCCGCGTAAGGGTGCCGAGGGTGCACGGGCAGCTGGTTGCAGGACTCCACCACCCGGCGCATCTCGTCGATGTCGGAGATGTCGAGGCCGGGTTCCACGCCCTGCGTGAAGAGGTTGAGCGCCAGCGTGATCAGGTCGACGTTGCCGGTGCGCTCACCGTTGCCGAAGAGCGTGCCCTCGATGCGCTCGGCGCCGGCCATCACGGCCAGCTCCGCGGCCGCCACCGCGGAGCCGCGGTCGTTGTGGGGGTGCACGCTCAGGATCCAGCTGTCCCGGCGATCGATGTTGCGATCGCACCACTCGATCTGGTCGGCGTAGATGTTGGGCGTGCTCATCTCGACCGTGGCCGGCAGGTTGAGGATCATTTTGTGGTCCGGGGTCGGCTGCCAGACGTCGATCACGGCCTCCGAGATCTCCTTCACGAAGTCGAGCTCGGTGCCCGTGAAGCTCTCCGGCGAGTACTCGAAGGTGAGCTCCGCGCCTGGCAGGTCCGCCGCCAGCTTCTTCACCAGCCGGGCGCCCTCGACCGCGATGCCGACGATCCCCGGCCGGTCGAGACCGAAGACCACGCGGCGCTGCAGGGCGGAGGTCGAGTTGTAGAGGTGCACGATCGCGCGTCGGGCGCCGGCCAGGCTCTCGTAGGTGCGCTCGATGAGCTCGGCACGGGCCTGGGTGAGGACCTGGATGGTCACGTCCTCGGGGACCAGGTCCTCCTCGATCAGCATCCGCACGAAGTCGAAGTCCGGCTGCGACGAAGCGGGAAACCCGACCTCGATCTCCTTGAAGCCGGCGCTGACCAGGAGGTTGAAGAGGCGCCGCTTGCGGTGCACGTCCATGGGGTCGACCAGGGCCTGGTTGCCGTCGCGCAGGTCGACGCTGCACCAGGTCGGGGCGCGGTCGATGACGCGGCTCGGCCACTGCCGGTCCGCCAGGTCCACCGGCGGATAGGGCCGGTATTTTCGGATCGGCGTCGACTTCATAGGTCCTCCTGGGTCTGGGAATGAAAAACCTCCTGGATCGCCGGGATCCAGGAGGTCTTGCGAGCACCCTTGCCGGGCGCTCGCCTAGATAAGAAGCAGGCTGGCTACGCGGAAAACCACGAGGCTCCGAATCTTGGCGGACCAGGCGGCGGGTGGCTAGTGCGCCTCGCACCAAGCCAGGGCCGCGTCCTAGTGGCCGGGTGACAAATCGAGGAGGGGCGGAGGTTCCCAGCAAACACCCAGGTCCGGTTCAGCTTCCCCCAAGGGCCGGACGCCATCTTGGTCTCATGGAACTGAACTTTCCTGGCCAACCCTATCCCCAGGCCGGCGCCACCCCCCCGGCGCCGGCCAAGACCCCCCATCCCCTGCTGCGCGTGCTGGCCGCCGCGGTCACCGTCTGGCTCCTCGGCCTGACCGCGGCCCTATACGTCAGCCTGCAGAACGCTCCCTCGGGCGGCACTGCGGTCCTGGCCGCCGGCGCACCCATTGCGGCGGTCGCCCAGCCCCAGTCGGCTGCCGCCGGCGCCAGCGTGAACGCCGCCGCCGTCGCCGCCCAGGTCGCCCCCTCGGTGGTCGACATCAACACCACCTTCGTCACCGGCAGCGGTTCAGGCCGGGCCGCCGGCACCGGGATCATCGTGACCTCGACCGGCGACATCCTGACCAACAACCACGTCGTGGAGGGCGCGACCAGCATCACGGTCACCATCGCCGGCCGTTCCGGCACCTACCCGGCGCAGGTCCTGGGCGTCGATCCCACGGCGGACGTGGCCCTGATCCAGGTCGACGGTGTCTCGGGCCTGCCCTTGGCCACCATCGCCGACTCCTCGACCCTCCAGCCCGGAGAGGCCGTGGTCGCGATCGGCAACGCGGGCGGAGTCGGCGGCGCGCCCAGCGTCAGCAACGGGACTATCGTCGCCCTCGGGCAGGCGATCACCGCCAGCGGCGGCACCACTCCCGAGCAGCTGACGGGCCTGATCCAGAGCAACGCCACCATCGCGCCGGGCGATTCCGGCGGGCCGCTGGTGAACGCCGCCGGCCAGGTGATCGGGGTGATCACCGCCGGCCAGAGCTCGGGCCGCAACGCGTCCACCACGATCGGTTTCGCGATCCCCAGCAACGCTGCGCTCGCCATCGTCAACCAGATCCGCGCCGGGCTCTCCAGCCCGCAGGTCATCCTGGGCCAGGTCGGCTACCTGGGGGTAACGGTCACCGACCGCACCTCCGGGGCGGTCGTGATCGCGGTCGGCCCCGGCTCCCCCGCCGAGCAGGCCGGCCTCACCGCCAACTCAGTCATCACCGACGTCGCGGGCACCCCGATCAGCTCCTCGGCCGACCTGGGCAACGCCCTCCATTCCCACCAGCCGGGTGACCAGGTCCAGGTCACCTGGACCGACCCGGCCGGAGCGAGTCAGTCCGCGCTGGTCACGCTGACGACGGGTCCCGCGATCTAGTTGGAGTCGTCCTCCCCCCGCCGTGCGGGGGGAGGTACACGGGGGTAGCGTGGACGTCTGTGATGCAAGCTTCCAACACCCGGTCGACCACCCCGTTCGGCGGCGTCAGCGCGGAGCTGCACCAGCCCGCCCTCAAGCGCTTCGTCCAGGACGCGGACGATCGGGCGCCGGCGGCAAAGAAGGTCGCTGCGGCGCACCCCAACTTCAGGAACCACGGCGGCCCCATCGTCTCGGCGCCGGTCGTTCACGCGAGCTTCTGGGGCGCCGCCTGGGCAACCGACCAGGCCCACATCCAGCGGGCCGCGCGTCTCGGTCAGTTCCTCCAGGACCTGCTGGCCGGCACCTACATGAACATCCTCAGCCAGTACGGCACCGGCCACGGACCGGGCAACGCCGGGTCCTTCGCCGGCTCGGGGACGATCGCCAACGTGCCCAACCAGCTCACGGACGCCAACATCCAGGGTTTCCTGCAGTCGGCCATCGACTCCGGCGGCTTGCCCGAGCCTGCCAAACCTGCCCGCGACGTGGTGATGGTCTACCTCGCCGAAGGGATCGACGTCGAGGGTCCGAGCCCGGCCCGGATGTGCGCACCGAGCGGCGACAACGCCTTTGGGTACCACCATTTCTTCACGACCAGAGCCGGCAACCCGTGCTATTACTCGGTGATCCCGGCGCTGGATGACGCCTGCCTGCGCGCGTCCTGCCCGAGCGACCAGGGCTGCTCACTGCACCTGGCTCTCACCCAGGAACAGCGCCAGACCCAGGTCTCGAGCCACGAGTACTCCGAGATGGTGACCGACCCGGAGGGCACGGGCTGGTTCGACGGCAGGAGCGGGGCCGAGAACGGCGACATCTGCAACGGGGAGTCGGGAACCATCACGGTCGGATCGCGAACCTGGACCGTGCAGCTCATGTACAGCAAGCACGACGACGTGGCGACCAGGGGCCGCACCACCTGCATCGCGTCGGCGCCGCAGCCGATCCCGCTCGTGAAGTAGGCTCCCCCTCCCCTCTGGGGAGGTTGGGGTGGGGCTTAGAGCGGTTAAGTTCGGGATGTGAGCGGCTCCGAACCCGCCGAGTCGACCTGGGCTCCGCTGCGCAACGGGGTCTTTCGCGCGCTCTGGATCGCGGTGCTGGTCAGCAACATCGGCACCTGGATGCAGACGGTCGGCGCCCAGTGGCTGCTGGTGCACCAGCCGCACGCCTCCATCCTGGTGGCGCTGGTCCAGACGGCCGACTACCTTCCCGATTTCATGTTCGGCCTGGTGGGCGGCGTGCTCGCCGACACCTTCGATCGCCGGCGCCTCCTGATGGCGGTGCAAGCCTTCCTCGTCGCCACAGGGCTGGCATTGACGGTCCTGACGGTCGTGGGCCAGATGCCGCCCGCGCTGCTGCTCATCTTCACCTTCCTGCTGGGGGCAGGCACGGTGCTCACGGTGCCCGCGTACCAATCCCTGGTTCCCGACCTGGTGCCACGCCGGCAGCTCCGTTCGGCCTCCGTCCTCAGCTCGCTGAGCATCAACCTGGCTCGCGTCGTGGGACCCGCGATTGCCGGGCTGGTGATCGCCTGGTCGGGAGCCGGCGCCGTTTTCGGGCTGACCGCCGCGACCGAGCTCGTCTACCTCGTGGTGCTGGTGGCCTGGCGGCCGGCGGCCGGCGCTCCGCCCGAAGTCCCCGAGCGGTTCATCGCCGCCCTGCGGGCCGGCGGCCGCTACGTGCGCTTCTCGCCCATCGTGCGCCGGATCCTGCTGCGGGCGACGCTCTTCCTGGTCCCGGCCAGTGCGCTCTGGGCGCTGCTGCCGCTGATCGCGAGCCAGCGCCTTGCGCAGGGTGCCGCCGGCTACGGCCTGCTGCTGGCCGCCCTGGGCGCCGGCGCGGTCATCGGTGCGGTTGCCTTGGGCCGGTTCCGGGGCCGGATCTCGGCCAATGCGCTGCTGCTCGGCTCCGGGTTGATCTTCGCCCTGGTCCTGGCCGCCGTGGCCCTGGTGCGCAACCCCTACCTGGTGCTGGCGGTGCTGCTGCCCGCGGGCATGGCCTGGATGGCAGTCCTCTCGACCATCAACGCCGAGCTCCAGCTGTTCCTGCCGGCCTGGGTCCGCGCCCGCGGGCTCTCCGTCTACCAGATGGTGCTGTTCGGATCCCAGGCCTTCGCGGCCCTGCTCTGGGGCGTGCTGGCCGCTCCTTTCGGGCTGGTGCCGGTGTTTCTCCTGGCCGCGGCGACGATGGCGGCGGGGGTGGCCACCATGCGGCTCTGGCCGCTGGTCGACACCTCGGAGATGGATCGCACGACCGCGCGCTACTGGCCCGACCCGGAGCTGGTCGTCGATCTCGACCCTGCCACCGGACCCGTGGTCGTGTCCACGGTCTACACGATCGCCCAGGACCGCGAGCAGCGTTTCCTGGAGGCCATGGCCGAAGTCAGGCTGCTGCGCCTGCGGACGGGAGGCACCCAATGGGGCCTCTTTCGCGATGGCGAGACCGCGCACCAGTTCGTCGAGCTCTTCACGGTGACCTCCTGGGACGAGCACCTCCGGCAGCACGGCGAGCGCCTGACCGGCACCGGCAACCAGATCATGCAGCGGGCTACCGAGCTTTCAAATCCACCGCCGGAGACCTCGCACCTGATCGCCGCCGAGGTCGGCGGCTGAGGTCAGGCGCCGGCGAGCTGGAACGCCTGGCGCACCAGTCGCTTCACTGCCGGCGACTCGGCGTCGGCGGGGTTACGGAGCGTGACGAAGCGCGAGTCCTTCCCGCTGCCCTGGAGCAGGCCGCCGGCGTCGTCGAGCTCACGGCCGCGGTAGAAGAAGATCGTGGCGTGGCTCGGAAAGGTGCCGATCCCGACCACGTTGGCGCCGCCGGCGGCGTAGCGCACGAGCTTCCACATGGCTCGGTTCGAGCTCGGGGGCTGACTGCGATAGGGGATCTCCTGGGCCTGGGGGGCGATCTCCCTGACCGTGCGGATGGCGGCTGACACCGTGGGGTGCGTGGGCGGCGGAATCCGCTTGAGCTGGTCGGAGAGCGAGATCACGCCTGTTCGGCAGCCTCCTGCGCGCGGAGCTTGGCGATGCGCTCGATCAGTTTCACGGGGACCGGCTCTCCGAGCGGAAGGCGGATGGTCCCCTTGACCACCTTGTACGGCGCCAGCTCGGCCTTGAGCGCCTCCACGATGTACGGCGGCGCGGGATAGAGCGAGTAGTGCTGCTTCCAGCCGGCGAAATAGAGCACGCGGGCACCGTGCAGCTTGTAGGTGGGGATCTGGTAGCTGATCGTTTCCTCGGCGCCGGGCACGGCCTTGCGAATGGTGCCGCGAACGCGCTGCAGGATCGCCTGCGTGGCCTCGGGAAAGGTCGCGATGTACTCGTCTACGGACTTGAAATCGGTCTTGGCCACTCTGCTCAGACGCCGACGGGCTGGCGGACGAGGATCACGGTCATGCGGCCGTCGACCCACTCGCGGCGGATCACCAGCAGCTTGCCGATGAAGGCGCCCATGTTGAGCCGTTCGCGAACCATGGCGTCCTCGTAAGGAAACACCTCCTCATCGATGCGGCGCAACGCCTCATCGAGGCCGGGGACGATCTTCTGGCTGCCCACCACCAGGATGAGGCGCCCGGCGCCGCTGGCATAGGCGCCCAGCTGGCTCGCCGAAGCTCAAGCCGACCTGCTCAGCTGGCTGCAGCACCAGCCTTCTCGGTCTCCGCCGCCTCGACCAGCTCACCCTCGATGTTGATCCGGATCTCGTTGCTCACGATGAACTTGCCGTCGAGCATCATGTCGAAGCTCATCCCGAAGTCCTTGCGGTTGATCTTGCCCTCGGCCGCATAGCCGATCCGGTGGCCCATCCGAGGGTCGTTGAATTCGCCGTATTTCACAACGTCGAGCGTGACGGGCTTGGTGGTGCCCTTGATGGTCATGTCGCCGGTCAGCTTGTATTTGTCGGACCCGGCGGGCTCGATCTTGGTGCTCTTGAAGGTAATGGTCGGGTACTTGTCGACCTCCAGGAAGTTGGAGGCGCGCAGGTCGTTGTCCCGCTGCTCGTTGTGGGTGCGGATCGATGCCGTGTTGATCGACGCCTCGATCTTCGAGTGCTCCGGGTGCTCGACGTCGATCTCACCGCTGGCGGTCACCTCGGCGAAGTGACCGCGCACGGTCATCATCCCCAGGTGCTTGGCCGAGAACTCAACCTGAGTGTGGTAGGGGTCGAACTTCCAGATGCCCATATCGAGAACCTCCTTCGCGAATTACGCGTGGCTATCGATTAGTTACCAACCGGTTGGGGATTCCACTTATTTCTTCGCCGGTTTGTCAGGCCGGTGCGCGGCTAGACTGCCGCTCGTGAGCGAGGGGTTCGTACCCGGCCTCCAGTACCGGTCACCGGCGCAGGAGCTGTGGGCCCTGGTGGTCGAATCGTTCGGCGGCTGGGAGGAACGCATGAACGCGGCCGCGGCCGCGGCCGCGCTGTCACCGGTCTCGGCCTGGGCGCTGGTGCAGCTGGACCCGGCCAGCCCAATTTCCCAAAAGGAGCTGGCCGCCCGCCTGCACTGCAACCCGTCGACCGTGGTGGACCCCACCGACCGCCTGGAGGACAGCGGCCTCGTCGTGCGCCAGACACACTCGGCGGACCGCCGCGTCAACGTGCTGGTGGTCACGCCCAAGGGACGGCGCGTCAGAGAGGACCTGATCGAGCGACTCTTCGATCCGCCGGAGTCATTTCACGGGCTCTCGGCCAAGGAGCAGGCGCGGTTTCGCGAGGTGCTGCTGGCCGCGGTCCGAACGCCGGTGAATCGTTGAGGTCGCGGCGCCGGCTGGCGGTGGTGCTGGCCGCGGTCGTGCTGGTGGTGCTGGCCGGCGGCGGGACCGCCGCCTACTTCGCGCTCAACGCCCTGGCGCAGGGCAGCGCCACGGTCGTCGTCTTCACCGGGACGCTGTCGCTGCAGAAGTCGGGCAGCAGCAGCCACACCAACGCCCACACCGGCGACCCGGTCCGCGGCGGGGACCGCCTGGAGACCGGCGCCGGCTCGCGGGCGGCGGTCAACTTTCCCGACGGCTCCTCCTCCCGCATGGACGCCGCCAGCGTGCTCGTGATCAAGGCCATCACCAAGTCGGGGGGCGGCTGGAACGTGGCGCTGCAGCAGATCGCCGGCAAGACCTGGAACCGGGTCGCCCAGCTCGCGCACGGGACCTCCTACCAGGTCACCGGACCCAACAGCTCGGCGACCGAGGTCCGCGGGACCGACTTCGCCGTCATCTTCGACGCCGCCTTGAAGGCGGTGCGGGTCGACGCCTTCGTCGGCACGGTCAGAGTCACGGCCAAGTCCAAGACGGTGACCCTGAACCAGGGGCAGTCGACGACCGTGCTGCCCAACGCGCCGCCGACACCGCCGGCGCCGATTCCGCCCGGCGACCTCGCCGACCCCTTCGTCCTCTTCAACCAGGGCACCAGCACGGGACAGCTGAACCAGGGCCAGACCACGGCTCAGATCCCGGGCGCAACCGGCGACGGCATCTCGGATCTGACCTTCACGCTGGACTGGCCGGGCTCCAGCGAGGAGCTGGTCGTCTTCCAGCCGAATGGCACCGAGTACAAGCGGGTGCTGGCCGACAAGCCGCCGGCCGTGGTCCAGGTCACCGCGGCCGCGAGCGGCGAGTGGAAGTACCAGGTGCACGACGTCAAGTCCCAGCCGGGTGAGTACTGGTGGATCACCATCAGCAAGAGCACCCCGGCCTGGCGGGGCAGCTGGGCGGGGAACTACACCGGCCGGTTGACCATCGGGTGTGACATCTCGGGGCCGATCACCTTCCAGATCACCGAGACCGGAACCGACGTGAACCTCAAGGTGCACATCACCGGCAGCCAGCGCGCCAGCGGCACCTGCGCGGTGCAGGGCGACGAGGACTACGAGTTCAGCGCCAGCGCGACCGCCGACACCCTGAGCGGCCAGGGCGGCGTGGACGCGACGATGACGAAGACCGGGGTCAACGCGGCCGACGGCACGATCACCGGCAGCGGCGGCCAGGTGACCTTCCAGATCACGAGGTCAGCCGGCTAGCGCCGCCAGCACACCGTCCAGCGGCCGGGGCACCCGGGCGAGGTCCAGCGCTTCAACGAGCACCGCGGCGGATTGGATCTTGCGGCCCCCGTGGGTGCCGAAGAAGCGCCGGAGCTGCTCCTCGGGTGGGCGTCCCCGCCAGGCGGGCTGCTTCTGGAAGGTGCGGAACGCTCCCAGGTCACCCTGGGCGTCGATGACCTGTTCCACGGCGGCGGCGCCCAGGGCACGGATCAGCTCGTCCTCGAGGTCCGCGACGCACACGTAGAAGCCGAGTCGTTCCATGCCGGCGCGGGTGAGGCCGGAGCCGAGGGCGGCGCGCTCCAGGCCGCGCTGGAAGTCGCCCTCCTCGGCGGCGTCGCAGAGGCCGGCCAGCCTGAGGTTCAACCCCAGGGGCCCGAAGAGGTCGAGGAAGCGCCGGATGTTGGTCGCACCTCCGATGGGCACGATGGAGATGCCCTCAGCCGCCAGGTCCCGGCGTCGGCGTTTGGCCAACGCCTCGAGCGCGAGCTGGTCGCTGACTCCTTCCACAAGCACGACCGCGCGTCCAGACATTGGTAGCTAGAGTCTCGGACATGACCTCTGACCTGCTTGACGCCGCCCACGTCCTGGCGGGCTCGATCGTGGCCGACCGCCGGACGATCCACTCGCATCCCGAGCTCAAGTACGAGGAGGAGCAGACGTCCACCCTGGTCCAGGCCCGCCTGCGCGACCTGGGAGTGCCCTTCCGGGCGGGCCTGGCC
>DATCNF010000354.1:0-1710 GCA_036565325.1 Candidatus Dormiibacterota bacterium
CCCCGAGGCGGTGCTCGAGATCCGGGCCCGCCAGCGCCTGGTGGCGGGCGGCTCAGCCGGCAGCTGGGCGACGGTCCTCCGGCAGTGGCGGGCGGGCGCCGCCCGCCAGGGCGAGGCCTGGCTGATAGTCGACGACGGCGACCTGCCGCCGCCGGCGTGGTGGCGATGAGAGGAGCGGCGTCCCAGACAAGTTAGAAGCCGAGGCTCCGGTCCGCCTCCATCGTCAGCCGCACCAGGTCGGGGGGCGTGATCCACGTCATTCCGGCGGGCAGTCGCGAGACCCCACGGGCCTCGGCGCAGCCCTTTCAAACGTGGATCGTGACCCCCGCCGCCAGGCACTTGGCGAGCAGGTCCGCGAGCGGCGGGATGCCGACGCCGCGAATGTCGTCGGCGGCGCCCGGCGCCACCAGCGCGGTGGCATCGCCGGCCAATGCGATCGCACAGCCGACGCCGGAGGCAGCCGCCCCGTTGGCCGCGATGTGGAAGGCGATGCTCGCCCGCGTGGGGTCGGTGGCTCCGGTGCTGGAGGTGATCAGGAGTCTGGGCATGCGCTAAACCTATCCCCGGCGTCTCTGTCTTAACAACCGGGGTTCCCCCGGCCACCCGCCGCCGGCCAGGATGGCGCCCATGCGGCGGCAATGGTTGCTCTGGCCCGCACTGCTGGTAGTCGTGTTGCGCGCCCTGCTGCCGACCACGGCGGACGCGGCGCAGTGGGGCTCGAGCTATGGCGATCCGCCCGGGTTCTGCCCGGCGCAGTCCTTCCTGCCCGCGACCTACGCCTCGCTGGTGACCAACGACCCCGGCGTGGCCGCCAACCCGGAGCGCGACACCTTCTGGGGCATCCACAGCAACCCCGGATATGACGACTGGTATGGCTACTGGTATGGCGACTTCGCCGGCCACCCGGGCGACGACTCCGGGTGGCGCAAGCTCGCCACCGTCCCCTACGGCCAGGTCTTCCACTGGAACTTCGCTGACTACGGCTGGCAGGTGCACGGGCACGTAAAGCAGTACATCGCGTACTACAACTGGACCTTCGTAGGCCAGTGCGGCTGGTGGTGGGGGCCCAGGCCGCCGCCCTTCATGGCCGACGTCTACGGCAACCCGGTGGTCGACTTCTACGTCGACTCGGTGCCTCCCAACCCGCCGGCACCCCGGGCGCTGTCGCTCACACCCAGCTCGGTGACCTTCGGCTGGGATGCGGTCAGCGACCGCGGCGACGGCGAGGGCGCCGACTACTTCGCGGTGGGCATGGGCCACTATCGGTCCTGGCTCACGGTCGGCGCGGGCGCCGCCCAGCAGGTCGCCGACACCGACGCGCCGCGCCAGCTCACGGCCGCCGGCTTGGGCGCGGGCCTCTACGCGTGCGTGCACGTGATCGCCTACGACAAGCTGCAGAACGCGACGCCCGAGGAGCAGGCCTGCGCCCAGGTCCTGCCGCCGCCGCCGATGCCCAGCCCGCCGCCCGCGCCCGCGATCGGGGTCAACCCGGGCCCGCCCGGTCTGGTCGGCCTCGACACCTGGTTCTGGCTGGCGCCACCGCCGGCGCCCGTCACTATTGCCCTCGGCCTGGCGGGCTACCAGTACCGCCTCACCGCCTCACCGGCGTCGGTGGCCTGGACCTTCGGAGACAGCGCCGCCGCGATGCTGGACGCGCCGGCCGGCTTCGGGCATGCCTACCCCGTGCGTTCGACGGTGACCCACGTATAT
>DATCNF010000355.1:0-1888 GCA_036565325.1 Candidatus Dormiibacterota bacterium
CCGGCGGGCGAGGCGGTGGCGGTCACCGCCAGCGGTGACGCGCGCGTGCTCGACGCCATGGCCGAGCTCCGGCGCCGAGGCGCGGACGCCCGAGCCTGGGTGGTGGGCGAGGCAGCGTTCGAGGAGCCGGGCGTCCCAGCCCGGCGCGCAGGTTTGGAATGGCCGCTTTCCAACTGAGACTGCCGGCCTCGCCGGTGGAGGACTCGGCCGCCGCCCGCGCCTTCGCCTGGGCGGCCTTCGCGGTGGCGGCGGGCAGCATCGGCTTTTACGGCCAGGACTACCTCGTGCCGGCGGCCGCGGTGGCCGTGGCCGCGGCCGGCCACGTGGTCTCCTTCCGGCGGCGCGGGCGGCCCCGCGGCTTCTGGCGCCAGGTCGTGATCGCCGGGCTGCTCTTCGCGGCCCTGGCCTACTTCGTGCTCGACTCGGTGGGCGGGATCTTCGGCGGCGTCATGCCGCAGGCGCACTTCGCCCTGCTCCTGGTAGCGATCACCAGCTTCGACCTCAAGACCCGCCGCAACCTCTACTCCTCGATCTGGATCAGCCTGGCGATCCTCTACCTGGCCGCGGTCTACGCCTGGGACTACCCGTTCGGCGCCTTCGTGGCCGCCTGGACGGCGTGCCTGGCCGGCTTCTGGGTGGCCGCCCACCTGAAGCGCATCGATGCCCGGCTGCGGGTGCCGGTCCGGCCGGTGGCGGTCGCGGGCCTGGCGGTGCTGGTCGGGGGCGCTGTCGCCTTCTGGCTGCTGCCCCAGCCCAGCGCCCACCCGGAGAGCCCGCTAGTGGTCTCGCTGCCCAGCAGCCTGACCTTCCGGGGGGAGCTCGAGAGCCCCGCGCTGCCCCTGGTCCAGTTCGGGGACTCCAACGGGGCGAACAGCAGCGTCGACCTGCGCTACCGGGGCCGGCTCGGGGACTCGGTCGTCATGTATGTGCGCACCGGCGCGCCCGCCTACTGGCGCGGGCAGGTCTTCGACACCTGGAACCGGGACGCCGGCCAGTGGACGGCCAGCCGTTCCGACTTCACGACCTTCCCGCCCTACGCCGACCAGCACCGCCTGCCGCCGCCGGTCGGGCCGCAGCTGGGCACCTTCGCGCAGGTCTTCCGGGTGCTGCGCACGCTGCCCGACGTGATCTATGCCGCGCAGCCGGTAGAGGCCATCTACTACCCGGCCCAGGAGGTGCGCCGCGACGCGTACGGCACCTGGCGCGCGCCGGGCCCGATCCGAGCCGGCCAGACCTACTCCATCGTCAGCTCGCTGCCCGACTACAGCCCACAGTCGCTGATGGCCGCAGAGGGCCTCGATATGAGCGAGAACCGGGATCCTGCCGGCCTCTCGGCGGCGGCCCGGCGGCTGGCGCGGCAGGCCGTGGCCGGCGCCGGGCCGACCCGCTACGAGCAGGTGATGGCCCTGACCAACTTCCTGCAGAAGAACTACCAGTACTCCCTCCAGCTCGGGCACGTGCCGGGCGGCCGTGACCCCGTCGACTGGTTCCTCTTCGACGCCAAGGTCGGCTACTGCGAGCAGTTCGCCACGGCTGAGACACTCATGCTCCGGAGCCTCGGCATCCCGGCCCGGCTCGCCACCGGCTACTCGACCGGCGACTACGACCCGGTCCTGAACCAAGCGGTGGTCAGGGAGCGCGACGCCCACGCCTGGGTCGAGGTCTACTTCCCGAGCCGGGGCTGGGTCCCGGTCGACCCCTCGCCCGGCTTCTCGGCCCTGGCGGCGACCCGGTTCCCGGATCGCTTCGCGGCCAGCGGGCTGGCCCACCTGATCCCGCACCTGAGCATCGGCGCCCCCGCGACGGTGCTCGGCTCGCTGGGCGTGGCCGGCCTGGTGCCCGGGCTGGCGGCGCTGGCGGTGATGGTGGTCCTGGGGGGGGCCTGGCT
>DATCNF010000356.1:0-2401 GCA_036565325.1 Candidatus Dormiibacterota bacterium
GGGTGAGGGCGGCGGCGGCGGCGGCCGCGCCCAGCGGCCGGAAGCCGCCGCCGGCGACCCCGAACACCGCGCCCAGGCCGAGCGCGGTGGCCAGGAAGGCCAGAGATCCCCACAGGCTCTTACGGCCACCGGGCACGCGCCAGGCCAGGCCCCCGAGCGAGCCGGCCAGGGCGGCCAGCGGATCGGCGACGGCCAGCACCAGCATCCCGAAGGCCGTGGCGGCAGGGTGCTGCCAGCCCGCGCCGACCGCCAGCAGGAGGCCCACCGGCAGCAGCTGAGCGCCCAGGGTCGGCCGAGGCACACCGTGGATGCTGCGCAGCCGGCCCAGGGCGCGGGTGCCGGCCAGGAAAGCCGAGAAGGCAACCGCCAGCGCCACCATCTCGGGCCAGGTCAGGAGGACCTGGATCAGCGCCGCCCCGCCGGCGCCCGCCGTGTGTGCCCCGCGCCGGGTCGACTCGGCCGGGACGCCGCGCCGGTGGAGGACCTCGGTGGCCGCGAAGATGAGCCCGAAGCCGGCGGCCGTGGCCACGAGCCAGAGTGGGCGCAAGCCCGACCTCAGCTGTAGTGCCGCTGGCCGGGCCACCAGGCGGCCAGGCTCAGCTTGGGCTGGGTGCAGACGAAGATCGGCTTCCCGTACTCCTCGTTGTGGATGCCGTAGGGCATGTCGATGACCCCGACCTGCCGCACGTCCCCGAACTCGGCGTCGAGCGACTCGCGCGAGAGGCCGACCGCGATCACGGTGCTGGGCGCGGGCTGGGTCGGGCCCCAAAGCCAGTAGCTGAGGTGGCCGCTGGCGGCCCGCGGCAGGCCCAGGGCCGGCCCGTATTCGTCGATCGCCCCGGCCTCCCCGAAGTTGTCGGCCAGGATCACGGCCGACGCCTGCTGGTCCGCGGGGAGGCCGCGGTAGATCCCGGCCACCTGGTCTGCCAGCGCCGGCCAGCCGAACATGTCCGCGTAGTCCTTGCGCGCCTTCCAGATCCCGCTCGAGCCGATCACCGAGGCCGGCAAGATGGGGATCCCCAGCGGCGACAGGACCAGCGTGATCGCCACCGCGGCGACGACCGCGGCCCTGCGCGCCCAGGCCCGGCGCAGGTAGGACACGGCCGCCACCGCGCCCGCCGCATAGAGCAGCGTGTAGACGGGCCCCGCGTAGTAGGACTTGCCCCCGATCGCGAAGAAGCCGACCTCGACGACGACCACGCTCCAGAACAGGAGCCGGAAGCGCGCGTCGCGCCAGAGCTGCACCAGGCCCAGCGCCGCCAGTGGCAGCAGCTGGGGCCCGAACAGCAGCAGCTGCTCGAGCAGGTAGGTGTAGCGCGGGTCGCGGGCGATGTCGGCCTGGTGGTTGCGCGTGTAGACCAGGCTCGGCCACCCGTGCTGCGCCTGCCAGAGCAGGTTGGGCGCGAAGAGCAGGGCGGCGATGGCAAGTCCCAGCCAGGGCCATGGGGTGAGCAGCTGCCGCCGCTCCCGGCTCAGGAGGAGGCCGGCGGCGGTGCCCGCGCCCAGCATCAGGACCTGGTACTTGGTCTCCAGCCCGACCCCGAAGGCGACCCCCAGCAGCAGCCAGAAGCGGCGGTCGCCGGTGCGCAGCAGCCGGGCCAGCACGTAGATCGCGCCCGCCCAGGTCAGCTGGTCGAAGGTCACGGTCTGGAAGAGCAGGTTGGCGCCCAGGAACATCGGCGAGATGGCCGCCGCCAGCCCCGCCAGGCCCTGCGCCAGGCGGTCGCCGCCCAGCTCGCGCGCGATCAAAGCGGCCAGCACCACGAGGGCGCTCCCGGCCAGGGCGGGCGCCAGCCGCAGCCCTTCGAGAGAGCCGGGGAAGGCCAACTGGTCGAGGAAGGCGATCAGCGGCGTCACGGACGGGAAGTCCACGAAGCCCCAGGCCAGGTGGCGGGCGGTGTCCACGTAATAGAGCTCGTCGCGCTGGAACCCGTACTGCCAGTCGGTGGCGAGATGGGCGGCCAGCTTGGCGCCGGCCAGCGCCAGGATCAGCCGCCAGGCGATCGGGTGCACTCGCCGGGGTTATATCAGGCGGCGCAACTGATAACAGCACTATCAGATTTACGGGGTCACTTATTATAAACTTGGTTGGTATGGGCTTCACGCCGAGGCAAGCCCAGATCCTGGAGCTTGCCGCCCAGGGGCGCGCGGACAAGGAAATCGCCCGCGACCTGGGTCTCTCCGTCAACACCGTACGGTCGCATCTCCAGCGGCTGTATCAGAGCGAGGGCCTGGCCAACCGGGCGGAGGCCGTGGCCGCCCTGATCGGGGAGCGCGTGGGAGCGGGCGAGCCCGCGCCCGCGGCCGCCGCGTCCGGCGCTTTCGTCCGGCAGGCGGTGTTGATGGGAGGCCTGGCCGGCGCCGCCATTGCGCTGACCGCGGTCGTCCTGTGGACCACCGC
>DATCNF010000357.1:0-6294 GCA_036565325.1 Candidatus Dormiibacterota bacterium
GACAGGGCCTGCACCGTCTGCCCGGCGTCCTCGCCCTGCACGAACGCGACTACGAGCTTGATGCGGTGGCCCTCCTAAGCTGCGCGCCCACGTCGGCCAGGATGCGCTGGTGGATCTCCGCCGGCGGGGCGGACGCGTCGAGCCGCAGCCAGCGCGCCGGCTCGGCCGCCGCCAGCTGGTCATAGGCCTCGGCCACGGCGCGGTGGAAGGCGAGCGGCTCGCCCTCGATGCGGTCGGCGCTGGTCAGCCGGCGCAGCGCGGCCTCGGCGGGCATGGCCAGCAGGTATGTGCGATCCGGCTTCGGAAAGGAGTCGGGCCAGTACGTCTGCACGCCGCGGCCGCCGCCCTGGTAGGCGAGCGTGGAGTCGTGATAGCGGTCCGCCAGCACCAGCCGGCCCGCGGCCAGGGCGGGCTGGATGCGCTCGGCCAGCAGCTCGGAGCGGGCGGCCATGAAGAGGAACATCTCCGCCGCCGGGGACATGGCACGATCGTGCAGCACCAGGTCCCGGATGCGCTCGCCCAGCGCGGTGCCGCCTGGCTCGCGCACCACCAGCGGGTCGTGTTCGGCGAGAGCCTGTCGCAGCATCTCCACCTGCGTCGACTTGCCGGCCCCCTCAGGGCCTTCGAATGTGAGGAAGATGCCCGCCAACTCAGTCGACCAGGTCGGGCGAGGGGAAGATGCGCAGCCGGCGCTGCGGCTCCTTGCCCGTGCTGCGCGCGACCAGGTCGTTCTCGGCCACGAGCTGGTGCTGCAGCCGGCGCACGTAGGCGTTCTGCGGCGACACCTCCATCGGCTGCAGCGTGGCCTTGACGCGGCGGATCACCTCCAGCACCTCCTGCAGCGCGCGCGAGGTGGACGCGTCCGGGCGGTCGGCGCCGTACACGCGCACCAGCGCCTCCTTGACCTGCGTCACGGTGTTGCTCTTCAGGATGTGGATCGGCACGCCGGCCGCCTCCGCCTGACGGATGCTGTCGGGCCGGCGCCGGTAGTAGTTCTTGAGCGTGATCACCATGTCGGCGCCGTCCGGGTTGCCGAGCACGCGCACCGGCAGCTCGAGGTCGCGGATCGACTGCTCGAGGTGGTTGCGGCTGACCCCGTAGGGAAAGATGGTGCGCGGCTTGGAGAGCACGCCCGTGGTCGGCCGCTCGCCGTTGCCCGGCAGCCGCTCGGCGGTCTCGACGTTGGAGATGATCCTGCCCTCGCGCGTGCGGACCCGGATCTTGGGAGTCGGCAGCGGACCCCGCAGCGCCAGGTCCACCACGTCCGCCAGGGGCTGGTTGATGGCCATCCGGTCGCGGTCCTGGATCTCGATCAGGACATCGAAGGTGGGCGGCGCCTTGCGCTCCAGGACCGACTTCTGGGTGCCCCGGCGGCGCGCCTCCTCGTCCGAGAGCGTGACGCTCTGGATGCCGCCCAGGAGGTCGTTCAGGACCGGGTTGACCATCAGGTTCTCGAGCGTCTGGCCGTGCGCGGTTGCGATCAGCTGCACGCCGCGCTCGGCGATCGTGCGCGCGGCGGCGGCCTCCAGCTCGGTGCCGATCTCGTCGATCACGATCACCTCGGGCATGTGGTTCTCGACCGCCTCGATCATCACGTTGTGCTGCAGGAGCGGCGTGCGCACCTGCATGCGGCGGGCGCGGCCGATGCCGGGATGCGGGATGTCCCCGTCGCCGCCGATCTCGTTGGAGGTGTCGACGATCACCACCCGCTTGCGCTGCTCTTCGGCGAGCATGCGCGCGCACTCGCGCAGGATGGTGGTCTTGCCGATCCCGGGGCGCCCCAGGAGCAGGATCGATTCCCCGCTCACCACGATGTCCCGGATGATCTCCGCGGTCCCGCCGACCGCCCGCCCGACCCGGCAGGTGAGGCCCACGATGCGGCCCTGGCGGTTGCGGATGGCGGAGATGCGGTGCAGGGTCCGCGCGATGCCCGCGCGGTTGTCGTCGCTGAACTCGCCGACCCGCTCGGCGACGTAGTCCAGGTCGGCCTCGGTCACCGCGATCTCGGAGAGCAGGATCTCGCGGCCGGGCACGCGGGCCTCCGGCTCGCGGCCGAGGTCGAGCACGATCTCCAGCAGCTGCGAGGGATCCGTCCGCTCGTGGAGGGCGCGGTAGAGGTGCGGCGGCAGGGCCTGAGCGAGCAGCTCGAGCTCGGCGTCCCAGCGCTGGAAGGGCGGGTCCTCAGCCGAAGGAAGGGACAAGGCCTTTCTCTCGCAACGGCTCCCTGAGAGCCAGCTCCTTGACCAGCAGCGCCTGCGTCAGCAGGTTCGAGAAACCGCGCCCTCGGAGGGCGTCGATCATGTTCGCATCATAGTGGCGAAGGCTGGACCAGGCCGGCCCGCCGCCCGTCAGGCTCAGGACGTGGTCGGCGATGTCCTCGGCCAGGCCCGACTCGGGCAGCGCCATGAAGCGCAGCGTGTGCGGGCGCGAAGGCTCGGAGCTGCGCTCGACCCCGATCCAGGCCACGATCTCGACGCGGTCCACCACGTAGGTGTCGCCGGCGTCCTGGTGCAGCAGCTTCCACTCCCGGAGAGTCGGGGCCTCGACGTTGGACACACCCTGCGGCGTGACCTTCCGGTAGAGGTGGTGGAGGACGCGGTCGTCCTTGCGGCGGGCGGGCCGGATGCCCGCCAGCACCATCTCGCGAAGCGGCTTGGGATCCTCGGCGTAGAGCACGTTCTCGGTCGCGTACTGCCTGAAGCCCTGCATGCGGATCGTGCGCAGCAGCGGGTCGTCGAGGGGGACCCGCACGGTCAGCCGCAGCGCCCCGCGGCCGACCGCGCGGTTGGCCAGGTGCTCGAGCAGCTCCGGCAGCACCTCGTCCGGGTCGGCGTCCTCGGCCACATTCAGGTTCAGCACCTGGAAGGTGGTGGTGCCGGGCTGCAGCCCGACCGCGGACCCGGAGCCGGAGGCCTGGGCGAAACCCACCAGCCGACCCCCGTCCTCGGCCACGTAGAGGAGCGTGTCCTGGCCCAGCGGCAGGAAGGCCGAGAGGGTGTGCGAGACCAGCGACCAGAGGCGCACGGACGGGGGCTGGGCCGAGAACACGGCGCCCGTCGCGCGATGCATGTCCTCGATCTTCCCGAGGTCGAGCACGGTGGCGCTGCGAACTTTCATAAGGAGCGGACGAACTCCTGGTGCAGCCGGAGGTCGCCCGAGAGCTCGGGGTGGAAGCAAAGGGCGGTCAGCCGGCCCTGGCGCACTCCCACCGGCTGGTCGCCCTGCACCGCGTAGATGTCGGCCGAGCCGGCGTCCTCGACGAAGGGCGAGCGGATGAAGACGCCCGGGAAGTCGCCGTCCAGGCCCTCCACGCGGACCGGCGCCTCGAAGCTGTGGACCTGGCGGCCGTAGCCGTTGCGGCGGACGGCGATGTCGAGGAGCCCGAGGCCGTGCTGGCCGTTGACCCCGTCGGTGATCTCGCGGGCGAGCAGGATCATCCCGGCGCAGGTGGCCAGCGCGGGGAGGCCTCCCTCGAGCGCTTCGCGCAGCGGCTCCCAGAGGCCCATGCGCTCCAGCAGGATGGTCATGGTGGTGCTCTCGCCGCCCGGGATCACCAGGGCGTCGAGGGCCTCCAGGTCGGCGGGCAGGCGGACGAGCCGGGTGCGCGCGCCGACGGCTTCCAGGGCGCGCACGTGCTCGAGAAAGGCGCCCTGCAGGGCCAGTACCCCAACCAATGGCGCGGCGGTGAGAGTCACCTCCTGCCCCTACCCTCCGCCCTCCCCCTCGGGGGAGGGGACCGTCTGGGTTTCGCGAGACACGTCGCTACCAGCCTCTTGAGGCGAGCAGCTCCTCCTTGGGGATGCTCGGGATCTCGATCCCGCGCATGGGCTGGCCCAGGCCGGCCGAGACCTCGGCCAGCATCTCGGGCTGGTCGTGGTAGGTGGTGGCGGTGACGATCGCCTTGGCCATCTTGAGCGGGTCCTCGGCCTTGAAGATCCCGGAGCCCACGAAGTTGCCGTCGCAGCCCAGCTGCATCATCAGCGCGGCGTCGGCCGGGGTCGAGATGCCGCCCGCCGAGAAGTTGACCACGGGCAGCCGGCCCAGCTTCTGGCACTCGGCCAGGAGGTCGACCGGGGCACCGATCTGCTTGGCCTCGTGCACCAGCTCGGCGTAGCTGAGGCCGTGCAGGCGGCGGATGCCGTTGTTGACCGCGCGCATGTGGCGCACGGCCTCGACCACGTTGCCGGTGCCCGCCTCGCCCTTGGTGCGGATCATGGCCGCCCCTTCGGCGATCCGGCGCAGCGCCTCGCCGAGGTCGCGGCAGCCGCAGACGAAGGGCACCTTGAACTGGTGCTTGTCGATGTGGTTTTCCTCATCGGCCGGCGTCAGCACCTCCGACTCGTCGATGTAGTCGACCTCGAGCGCCTCCAGGATCCGGGCCTCCACGAAGTGCCCGATCCGGCACTTGGCCATCACGGGGATGGTGACCGCCGCCTTGATGCCCTTGATCAGCACGGGGTCGGACATGCGCGCCACGCCGCCGTCGCGGCGGATGTCGGCGGGCACCCGCTCCAGCGCCATCACCGCGCAGGCGCCGGCCTCCTCCGCGATCTTGGCCTGCTCCGGGGTTACGACGTCCATGATCACGCCGCCCTTCAGCATCTCGGCCAGGCCGGCCTTGACCTTGAAGGAGCCTCTGAGGACGCCGCTACCGTTGGGTTCGGGCATAGTGCCCGAATTCTACCCTCGGGCCTCTTCGGCTACCTTGGGTCGAGTGCGCTCCCGCTGCACGCTCGCGGCGGCCCTCGTGTTCGCGGTCGCCTGCGACCCCTTTTCGAGCTCGCCGCCCGCAACCACCCAGCTGCCGGCGGCCTACCGCCCCAGCCCACCCGCCCAGCGCGGCGGGACGCTGATTTTCAGCGACTGGGAGTTCCCGCAAACGTTCGACATCCTGGCCGCCGGGGCCGAGACCGACCTCCGCGCCGCGGGCCTGGTCTTCGCGCCACTCTGGGGCCTCGACTCCAACCTGCAGCCCTACCCCGACCTCGTGCGCGAGGTGCCCACGGTCGAGAACGGCGACGTCAAGGTGGGGGCCGGCGGCACCTCCATGACGGTGGACGTCAAACTGGTCCCCGGGCTGCGCTGGAGCGACGGCCAGCCCCTGACCGCCGACGACCTGATCTTCACCTGGCAAGCGATCTGCGACGCGGCCACCGGCGCCGCCGACACCATGGGCTTTGACCACCTTCGGGCGATGGACAAGAAGTCGGATACCGAGCTGGTCTGGACCTTCGGCCCGGCGCCGAAGGGCAGCTGCGGGGCCCCGGCCGACCTGGCGTCCGGTGTCTATGGGCCTTATCTGCAGATGGGCCCTGTCTTCTGGGTGATGCCCAAGCACCGCCTTGAGCCGGTGCCGCATGACCGCTGGGCCGGCGATCCCTTCTTCAGCCGGCCGGACGCGGTTTCCGGACCCTTCGGCGTCTCGGAGGTGGTGGCCGGCCAGCACATCTCCTACGTGCCCAACCCCCATTACGCGAACGGCCGATCGGCGGCCGGCGCCTACACCGGGCGCGGAGGTCCGGCGTATTTCACGCATCCCCCCTACCTGGACCGCGTCGTCTATCGCGCGTACCCCAGCAAGATCGCCATGCTGGCCGGGCTGAAGGCCGGCGAGACCGACCTCGCGTTCAACCTCTCGACCGACGACCTCCACGATCTCCAGGGCGTCAGCGGCTCTATACCGGCGGTGTTCAGCGGCCTGCGCACGGAGTTCCTGAACCCCAACCACGACGTCAACACCGCCACCGGCCAGGCGCCGCCCTGGGTGACGCCGGGGGGCGATGACCGCCAGCTGCTCGATGCCCTGGACCGCGCCCTGGACCGGGATGCATTGACGCGCGACGCCCTGGGCGGTGTGGCGCGGGCCAGCCGGGCCCTGTTCCCGAGCGCCCTGCGCGGTTGGGCCGATCCTGCGGCCCCGAGCGCGGGACGCGACCTCGAGGGTGCTCGCAAGCTGCTCGACGACGATGGCTGGAAGCCGGGGCCCGACGGCGTGCGCGTCAAGGCGGGACGCCGGCTGGAGTTCCAGCTGCTGGCCGCCTGCTCGACGCTCGCGGCCGCGCGGGAGCTGGCGATCCTGAAGCAGCAGTGGCTGGAGGCGGGCGCTGCGGCCCAGACCGATTGCCGGCCGCGGCCGCTCTTCTTCGCCGGCTACCAAGAGGGCGGCACCAACGCCACCGGCGCCTTCGACATGACCGTCTACTCCAACGCCTGGCCGCCCGATCCCGGGGGCTGGTCGCAGTTCGGCGCCTCCAGCCAGGTGCCGAGCGCCGGCGCACCCGCCGGCGGGAACTG
>DATCNF010000358.1:0-4409 GCA_036565325.1 Candidatus Dormiibacterota bacterium
GGACGTAGTCGACCCCCCGCCGCGACGTGGGCGGCTTGCCGACCCCGATCCGGAACCTCCAGAACTGGTCGGTCCCCAACGCGCCGAGGATGGACTTGACCCCGTTGTTGCCCGCATCCGAGCCGCCCAGCCGGAGGCGCAGCCGGCACAGCGGCAGGTCGAGCTCGTCGTGAACCACCCAGCACCACGAGGGCCCCACCCCCACATCGCGCAAGGCCGCCGCCACCGCGTCACCCGACCGGTTCATGAAGGTCTGGGGCAGCACCAGCCAGACCCGGCCGGGAAAGCCCAGCGGCCCATCCACAAACCCGACCAGCGAGCGCCACCGCTTGCGCGAGATCTCGACGCCGAGGCGCGAGGCCAGCGACCGGACGCAGGTCTCGCCCAGGTTGTGGCGGGTGCCGGCGTACTCGGGCCCGGGGTTGCCGAGGCCCACGATCACGACCGCCGAGGGATCGGTAGGGGAAGGGAGATCACTCATAAAGAACACGCGAAAGCCGCGGCGCAGCCGCTGACGCGCCCCAGTTTAGAAGGACCCCACCGAATCCAAGGATTCGGCGGGGACCCCCCTAGATGCGCCTGGAGGCCAGCCCCGAGATCCCGGCGGCGGCCAGGGCGACGCGCGTCAAGCGCCACATCTCCCGCTCCTCCGCCACCGTCCGGTGGTCCCAGCCCAGCAGGTGCAGGAGCCCGTGCACGCTGAGCAGCGCCGCCTCCACCTCGACCGGGTGGCCGAACGATCCCGCCTGGCGGACGACCATGGGCCAGGAGAGGGCGATGTCGCCCAGGTAGGGATCACCCGGCGAGCCGGCCGGAAACGAGAGCACGTCGGTGGCGTGGTCCTCCCCCAGGAACTCGCGGTTGAGGCGCCGCAGCTCGCGGTCGCCGGTCACGCGCAGGGTCAAGGAGGCCGCCGCGGGCAGTCGGGCCGTGACTTCGGGTACCGCCGCCGCCGAAGCCAGCACCGAGCGCAGGTAGGGCGTCGTCACCGGCGCCCGGACCGCCTTGATGATCGCAACAGAGAGCTGCACCTCAACAGCATTCTATTGCGCTAAATGTGACACTCTTGCTATCAGAAAAAGCTTGTGCTACAGTGGGCTCAACGCGACAGACGATCCCCGTCAAAAGCATCAAGCGAACAGGAGAGAAGATGGCAGTCCAGGTCGTGAGCAGCGAGCGATCTCCCGACTTCGTTCGCCCCAACCTATACGTGATCGACCTGGAGCGCCACGCCCACCCGGAAACGGATTCCCGCTTCCACGCGCTGCGCCGCCGCCGCCTGGCCCGCCGGGCCCGGCAGGCCGCCGAGGCCGCGATCTGGCTGGCCGGCTCGGCCGCCCTCTGCATCCTGGTGCTGGAGGGCGCAGCCGGACTCTTCCGCTAACCGAAACTCCTACCCCCTCCTCGCGAGCACCGCGCCTATACGCTGAAGCGCGGTGCTTTCATTTCTGAGCTTCCTGCACGCTCGCTTCGGGGTCGCGCTCATCGTCTTCGCGGCCGTGCTCGGGCTCCTGGGCGCCTTTCAGCTCATGAGCCGTCGCCAGGTCGGCGGCGGCTTCCGCTCCGGCTTCCTGCTGCTCTGGGGACTGACCGTGCTGCAGGGCCTGATCGGGACCGGCACTCTCATAGGGGGCGCGCGCCCGCGCGAGATCCTGCACGTGGTGTACGGCATCTTCGCGGTCCTCTTCCTGCCCGGCGTGTACGTGTACGCCGGCGGGCGGCGCAAGGACACCGAGGCCATGCTCCTGACCATCGCCTGCTGGGTCGTGGCCATCGCATACGGCCGCGGCATCATGACGGGGCGCTGAAGAGGGTCGCCTCACCGTCGCCCTGGCGTCAGGGCGCCGTCTCCGATCCTTCACAGCATGCGGCCGTTATGTCGTCGGACCTCCGGCGAAGCGGTGCTAGTCTCGCCCAGCCTTGGCAGGTCTCACGACGCGTGTAGCACGCGTTCGAACTGAATCAACCCCGCACATTGCATGGGCCTATGCCTTGGCAATCCCAAGCACCCAATCGCGGTTAAGGCCTTGTCGCGCCGTGGAGTGACCCTGATACTTTGCCTCGGCGAGGATTCCTACGCTGGAAAATCCAAGCACCGATGGCTTCATCTCAGATCTCTAGCCCCGGTGTAGGAACCCGGAACCAACCAAAAATTCACCACTCAGATGAGGAGGTAAGCGACAAAGACAATGGATCGGACCAAGAAGATCCTGATTTCGATGCTGGTGCTGGGTGCACTGGCGGCGGTGGGGGGCGGCACCTATGCCTCCTTCAATGCCGTCACCACCAACCCCGGCAACACCTTCCAGACAGGGACCATCCTGCTGGCCAACGACAAGAACCACAACAACGCCAACGGCACCTCGTGCTTCAGCTACGGGACCCTGACGGCGGGTGAGTTCACCAACGGCAACAGCCAGGCGTGCTCGACGCTGGTCACGGTGGCCACCACCAAGCCCAGCGCCACGGTCAACACCGTCGTGCTCGACCTCAAGAACGTCGGCTCGCTCAACGGCACCCTGGGCATGACCACCACCTGCGCCTCGACCGACAGCGGCCCGGTGGCCTCCGGCAACCGCAGCCTCTGCGACCGGCTGGCCATCCGCATCCAGGAGTGCGCCACCTACACCAACGGCAACACCAGCTGCACCACCACCAGCATCACGCACTGCGTGTACTCGTCGAACGGCGCCAACACCGCCGCGGCCTGCGCCGCGCTCGGCATCCCCGGCGCGCCCGGCACCGCCGGCAGCCTGACCGCGATGGCTGCGCTTCCCGCGGCAACCACGGTGGCCACGCTCAACGCCGCCACCGAAGTCCAGTACGAGATCGACATCCAGCTGCCCGACACGGGCGCGGGCGCCGACAACGACGTCCAGGGCAAGACCGCGACCTTCGCCTTCACCTGGACCCTTTCCTAAACCGAATAACGAGAACTTAAGAGCAGAGAAGTGCGCGTACCAGGCGGACTCATCGACGGAGAGAGGGCATACGGCTCGGCCGGTTTGCTCGGCCGAATCCAGTCCGCCCACGCCGCTTCTCTGCTCACCGTCATCACCCCCGCGGCCGCACCCGCCAAGGCCCGGCCGCGGGTCCTTCGCTCCACCTTCAACAAGATGATGGTGAGCGTCATGGTCCTGGCCAGCGTCGGCACGCTGGCGAGCGGGACCCTGGCTTCCTTCAACGCCACCACCACCAACCCCGGCAACACCTTCCAGACCGGGACCATCGCGCTCAGCGACAACGTGGCCGCGCAGACCTGTCTCAGCTACGGCGTCCTGAACGCGTCGAACCAGTTCACCAACAACAACGCCAACGGCGCCTGCAACTCGGTCGCCTTCGCGGCCGCCGCCAAGCCCGGCGATGCCGCCGCCACCGCCAACTTCACGCTCAAGAACGTCGGCAGCCTCGCCGGCACCACGCTCACGGTGGCCGGCAGCGCCTGTGTCACGACCAACAACGCAGAGGCCTTCCACGGCGCCGGCGACCTCTGCGTGCAGCTGGTGATCGCGGTCCAGGAGATGGACAGCGCGTTCGCCACCAACAAGCAGTGCGTCTACCCGACGACCGCGCTCAACTGCCCGCTGACCACCGCCGTCAGCACGTTCCAGACCGCATCGCCGGTGACCGCCGGTTTCACCGCCGGCCTGGCCAAGAGCGGCGCGGCCGGCGACACCCGCTACTTCCAGGTGCTGATCCAGCTGCCGGCCGCCAGCGCCAACTCGTTCCAGGGCCGCGTGGCCACCTTCTCCATCACCTGGGAACTGGACCAGTAAGCTGCGCACCTCAGCACTTACCGTGAGCGGTGTGCAGCCGCCTACCGCTGAGGCCGCCACCACCGCCCCCCGCAAGATCGACTGGGCGCTGGTCGGCAACCGGGTCGCCACCGTGGCGCTGGTGTTCGCGGTCTCGGCGCTGGTCGTCATCAACCTCGGCCCCTTCGTCTTTCCCTACCGCGTCTACACGGTGCTCTCGGGCTCCATGGAGCCCACGATCCCGATCGGCGCGCAGGTGGTGGTGCTCAAGGTCAACGCCGCCGACATCCGGGTCGGCGACATCATCACCTTCGACAGCCCCAGCAACCGCGGCGTGCTGGTCACGCACCGCGTGATCCAGGTCGAGCCGGACGGCAGGGGCGGCACGCAGTGGATCACCAAGGGCGACCACAACAGCGTCCCCGACAGCTGGCGCATCCCGGCCACCGGCTTCGGCTACCGCTACGCGTTCGCGGTGCCCTTCGTCGGCTATCTGTTCGCCATGCTGCAGTCGCCGCTGGGCCGCATCTGCTTCATCCTGGCGCCCGCGCTGCTACTGGCCGCGGTGGTCGTCAACGACTTCTGGAAGGCCAGCGACCAGCGCCGGCTGCCGGTGACATGAGCGACACCCTGCGCCTGCGGGTGGTGCTGGTC
>DATCNF010000359.1:0-6641 GCA_036565325.1 Candidatus Dormiibacterota bacterium
CCGGAGCGGGCCGCAGCCCCGGCCTGGGCACGCACTTCAGCGAGGTGGACGAGTCGGTGAACGCTTACGCCCTGGCGGGGCACCGGCACCTGCCGGAGCTGCAGCAGGAGCTTGCTGCCCTGAACGGAGGCGATCCTCCCCGGGTCACCTTCGTGCCCCACCTGGTGCCGATGGTCCGCGGCATTCTGCAGACCTGCTACTTCGACCTCACCGGCTCGCTGGCAGACCTGCAGGAGGTGTACCGCGAGTTCTACGCCGGGCAGCCCTTCACCCGGGTGCTTGACCAGCCGCCCGCCACCAAGCTGGTCAGCCACACAAACTACTGCTGCGTCAACGTTTCGGCCCAGGGCCAGAAGGCGGTCGTCACCTGCGCCATCGACAACCTGGTCAAGGGCGCTTCCGGCCAGGGCGTGGAGTGCTTCAACCTGGCCTTTGGCTTCGATCGAACCGAGGGTCTGCGGGCCCCATTGCAGTGGCCGTAGAGTCCCTCGGGCGCCTGGTCGCCGGCGGCCTGACCGCGCCCCGCGGCTGGCGTGCCGGTGTGGCGGCCTGCGGCATCAAGGCGTTCACGGCGGGCGCCTCGGCGCTTCCCTCGGACCAGCGGGATGACCTCACGGTGGTGGCCAGCGACACTCCCTGCGACGCCGGCGGAGTCTTCACCACGAACCGGGTGAAGAGCGCCTCGGTGGTCATCGACCAGCTGCACCTGAAGAACAACCGGCTTCAGGCGATGGTCGTCTGCTCGGGCAACGCCAACGCCTGCACCGGCGCCCAGGGCTTCCGGGACGCGCTCCAGATGGCCAAGCTGACCGCCGACCGCCTGGAGCTCGACCCGCCGCAAGTGCTGGTCAGCTCGACCGGCGTGATCGGCCGCTACCTGCCCATGACCGCGGTCAAGAACGGGATCCGGCTGGCCTGTGAGTCGCTGTCGGCGAAGGGCGGCGAGCCGGCCGCGCGGGCGATCATGACCACCGACACGGTCACCAAGACCGCCGAACTGGAGCTCGAGCTGGCCGGCACGACGGTGCGCGTGGGCGGCATGTGCAAGGGGTCGGGGATGATCCACCCCAACATGGCGACCATGCTGGCCTACGTCGTCACCGACGCCGCGGTCGAGCGCGGCTGGGCGGGCGCGATCGTGAAGCGGGTCGCCGACCGCAGCTTCAACCAGGTCACCGTCGATGGCGACAGCTCGACCAACGACACCTTCCTGGTGCTCGCCAACGGCGCCGCCGGCAATCCACCGGTCGAGCTCGGCACGCCGGAGTCGGACGCCCTGGAGGCGGCGGTGCTGGAGGTCGCGCGCCGGCTGGCGCGCAAGATCGCCCAGGACGGGGAGGGCGCGACCAAGCTGATCACCGTCCGCATCGAGAGCGCGCCTGACGACCAGCAGGCCCGGCTGGCCGCCCGCGCGGTGGCCTCCAGCAGCCTGGTCAAGACCGCCATCCACGGCGGCGACCCCAACTGGGGGCGCATCGTCTGCGCCCTCGGCTACAGCGGTTCCGAGCTGGCCATCGACACCCTGACCGTGAAGGTCGCGGGGGTCACCGTGTTCGACAAGGGGGCGGGCGTGGAGGCCGACCTCGACCAGGTGCGACGCGCTTTTGCGGAGCCCGAGATCGAGGTCTACGCCTCGCTCGGGATGGGCGAAGGCAACGCTGAGGCCTGGGGCTGTGACCTGTCCGAGGAGTACGTGAGGATCAATGCCGACTACACAACCTGAGGTCAATCACCTGACGAGCGAGGAGCGGGCCCGCGTGCTGGTCGAGGCGCTGCCCTACATCAAGCGCTTCCACGGCCAGAAGATCGTGGTCAAGCTCGGCGGCGTCGCCATGGAGCAGCGCAAGGAGGAGACGCTGCTCGACATCGTGCTGCTCCGCTACGTGGGCATGCTGCCGGTGCTGGTCCACGGCGGCGGCGCCGAGATCACCTCCATGAGCGACCGCCTGGGCCTCAAGGCGGAGTTCAAGCGCGGGCTCCGCGTCACCGACGCCCCGACCATGGAGGTGGTGAAGATGGTCCTCACCGGCAAGATCAACCCCGACCTGGTGGCCGCCCTCAACCGCCTGGGCGGGCAGGCGGTGGGCATGTCCGGCGAGGATGGCCCCAGCATCATCGCCGAGGGCCACGACCCCGAGCTGGGCTTCGTAGGCCGGGTCACCCAGGTCAACCCGGAGCCGATCGACGCCCTCCTCAGCCGAGGCTACATCCCGGTGGTGGCTTCGATCGGGCTGGGCTACGACGGCAACGCCTACAACATCAACGCCGACACCGTGGCCGCCGAGCTGGCGGTGGCGTTGGGTGCCTCCAAGCTGATCCTGCTCACCGACGTGGAGGGGGTCAAGGACGGCTCCGGCCAGGTGATCAGCGAGCTGGGCCGCGACCGCGCGCAGGAGATGATCACCTCGGGCGAGGCGGGCGGCGGAATGATCCCCAAGCTGGAGGCGGCGGTGCGCTCGCTGGCCGCCGTGCCCTACGCCCACATCATCGACGGCCGGACGCCGCACGCGCTGCTGCTGGAGCTCTTCACCGAGCGCGGGATCGGCACCATGGTGACCCCATGACCACCCCCCTCAACCAGCAGCTGGTCGACGACGAGCACAAGTACGTGATGGGAACCTTCAAGCGGCTGCCGGTGGTCTTCGTCGAGGGCCACGGCATGACCGTCACCGACGACCAGGGCAAGGACTACATGGACCTGGTCGGCGGGATCGCGGTCAACCTGCTCGGACACTCGCATCCGGCGGTCGCGGAAGCGGTCGCGCGCCAGTCGGCGCGCCTGATCCACACCTCCAACCTCTACTACTCCGAGCCCCAGGTCGCGCTGGCCAAGCGCCTGGTCGAGCTGAGCTTTCCGAGCCGTGCCTTCTTCTGCAACAGCGGAGCCGAGGCCAACGAGGCGGCGATCAAGATCGCCCACAAGTGGGGCAAGAAGAACAAGAACGGGGCCTTCGGGATCATCACAGCCGAGAAGTCATTCCACGGCCGCACGATGGGCGCCATCGCGGCGACCGGGCAACCCAAGTACCAGGAGGCTTTCAAGCCGCTGGTGCCGGGTTTTACGCATGTTCCCTACGGCGATCTGGACGCCGTCAAGAAGGCGACCACGGACCAGACGGTGGCGGTCATGGTGGAGCCGATCCTGGGCGAGGCCGGCGTGATCGTGCCCCCGGACGGCTACCTCGGCGGGCTGCGCGCTTGGTGCGACGAGTCAAACCTGCTGCTGATCGTGGACGAGGTGCAGACCGGGTTCGGCCGCACCGGGCGCATGTTCGCGTACCAGCACGAAGGCATCGTCCCGGACGTGATGACGCTGGCCAAGGGCCTGGGCGGCGGGGTCCCGATCGGCGCCTGCCTGGCGGGACCGCGGGCCGACGTCTTCGAGCCCGGCGACCATGGCAGCACCTTCGGGGGCAACCCGCTGGCCTGCACGGCCGCCCTGGCCACCATCGACGTGATCGAGAGCCAGCACCTGGTCGAGCACGCCGCCGAGGTGGGCGAGCTGCTCCACGACTCGCTGGGGGAGGTGCCCGGCGTGAGCACGGTGCGGGGCCGCGGAATGATGCAGGCCATCGTCTTCGCGGAGCCCGGCGCCAAGGACTTCCAGGCTCGGTGCCTGGAGGCGGGAGTGGTGGTCAACGCGGTCGACGACAACACGGTGCGCCTGGTGCCGCCGCTGATCATGTCGGCCGCCGAGGTCGAGCAGGCCGTCGCCGTCATGAAGCGGGTGGCCACGTGACCGACAGCAAGGGCCGCCGCCAGGCCGCGATCCTGGAGCTGGTCCAGGGCACGCCCCTGCACACCCAGCAGGAGGTCGCCCAGGCACTGGCCGAGCGCGGCCTGCGCGCCACCCAGGCCACCGTCTCCCGCGACATCCAGGAGCTGCGCCTGGTGCGCACGGCCGACGGCTACCGCCCGAACGGGCTGGCCCGCGCGGTGTTCGCCGAGCACGTACGGGACATGACCGTGGTCCAGTTCCTGGCCGTGGTGCGCACTGGCCCCGGTACCGCCAACCTGGTGGCCTGGAACATCGACCAGGCCGCGATTCCCGGCGTGGCCGGCACCGTGGCCGGGGACGACACCATCATCGTGGTGCTGAGCGACCGCTCGGCCGCGGATGCGCTGAGGAGGATGCTCCAGATTGCCTGAGGCCCGCGAAAAGCTGGTGCTCGCCTACTCCGGGGGCCTGGACACCTCGGTCGCCATCCGCTGGCTCAAGGACCAGGGCTATGACGTGGTCGCACTGACCATCGACCTCGGTGAGAAGAAGGACCTCGACGCCATCCAGGAGCGTGCCCTGAAGGTCGGCGCCAGCGCCGCCTATGTGGTGGACGGCAAGAAGCAGTTCCTGGAGCTCTTCGTCTGGCCCTCGCTGCAGGCGGGTGCCGTGTACGAGAAGGAGTACCCGCTGGCGACGGCCATCGGGCGCCCGCTGATCGCCGCCATGCTGGTCCAGGTCGCCCGCCAGGAGAACGCCCAGGGCATCGCCCACGGCTGCACCGGCAAGGGCAACGACCAGGTCCGGTTCGACGTCTCCACGCAGGCCCTGGCGCCGGAGCTGAAGGTGGTGGCCCCGGTGCGCGAGTGGGGCATGAACCGCGAGGACGAGATCGAGTACGCGGCCCAGCACGGGATCCCGGTCCCCGCCTCGGTGGAGTCGCCCTACTCCACCGACGAGAATCTCTGGGGCCGCTCGATCGAGGCCGGCATCCTGGAGGACCCCTGGGCCGAACCGCCGGCCGACGTCTGGGAATGGACGCGGGACCCGCGCGACTGCCCGGACGAGCCGACCTACGTCGAGATCGGGTTCAAGGAAGGGCTTCCGACCTCGCTGGACGGCAAGCCGCTCGACGCGGTGGCGTTGGTCGAGACCCTCAACCAGGTCGGCGGCGAGAACGGCGTGGGCCGCATCGACCACCTCGAGAACCGGCTGGTGGGGATCAAGTCGCGCGAGATCTACGAGGCCCCGGCGGCAGTCATCCTGCTCCAGGCCCACCAGGCGCTGGAGGACATCACGCTGACCAAGGACGTCGCCCGCTTCAAGGATGTGGTCGCCGCGCAGTGGGCGCAGATGGTCTACGACGGGCTCTGGTTCAGCCCCCTGCGGGAGGCCCTGTACGCGTTCGTCAAGTACACCCAGCGCCACGTCAACGGGGAGGTCCGGCTCAAGCTCTACAAGGGCACCTCGATGGTGGCCGGGCGCAAGTCGAAGGACCAGCTCTACCGGATGGAGCTGGCCACCTACGGCCGCGGCGACCAGTTCGACCAGTCGGCGGCGGCGGGCTTCATCAAGCTCTGGGGGCAGGGCGTGCGCACCGCGGCCCAGGTCCAGGGCCAGCTCCACTCCCTGGACCTGTCGGCGCTGGTGGGAGGGGACGTCAAGAAGCTCACCTCCGGTGAGTAAAGGCAAGCTCTGGGGCGGGCGCTTCAAGAAGGGCCTGCTGCCGGAGCTGGAAGCCTTCAGCTCCTCGCTCCAGCTCGATTACGAGCTCTACCCCTACGACATACAGGGCTCCCGAGCCCACGCCCGCGGCCTGGCCGCGGCCGGGCTGCTCTCCAAGGGCCAGCTGCGGGCGGTGGAGAGGGGACTGGCCCAGGTGGAGCGAGAGCTGGACAGCGGCCGCTTCGACTTCAAGCCCTCTGACGAAGACATCCACACCGCGGTCGAGCGGCGGCTGACCGAGCTGGCGCCCGACGCCGGCGCCCGCCTGCACGCGGGGCGGTCGCGCAACGACCAGGTGGCGCTCGACCTGCGCCTGCTCTGCCGCGCGGCGGCGTCCGCGCTGACCGCGGCGGTGGCGATGCTGGCGGACGCGCTGGCGCGCCAGGCGCAGGCGCATGCCGACTGGCCGATGCCCGGCTACACCCACCTCCAGCGCGCCCAGCCGGTCACCGTCGGCCACCACCTGCTGGCCCACGCCGAGCCCCTGCTGCGTGACGCCGCCCGCCTCCAGCACGCCTATGAGTCGGCCGGGGAGATGCCGCTGGGCGCGGGCGCGCTGGCCGGCTCCACGCTGGCGCTGCAGCGGGAGACGGTGATGCGCGAGCTGGGCTTCAGCCGGCTGACCGCCAACAGCATGGACGCGGTGGCCGACCGCGACTTCGCCCTCGACCTGGTCTACGCCTGCACGGTGATCGGGCTCCACCTGAGCCGCCTCGGCGAGGACGTGGTGCTGTGGGCGAGCGCCGAGTTCGGTTTCGTGCGGCTGGCCGACGAGATCGCCACCGGGTCCAGCCTCATGCCCCAGAAGCGGAACCCCGACATCGCCGAGCTGATCCGCGGTCGCAGTGGCCGCGCGCTGGGTTCCCTGGTCGCCCTGGCGACCGTGCTCAAAGGCTTACCACTCGCTTACGACCGCGACCTCCAGGAGGACAAGGTGGCGGTCTTCGGCGCCATCGAAAACGCGGCCGCCTGCCTGGAGGCGGCGCGCCTGCTGGTGGAGCGGCTCGAGTTCGACCGCGAGCGGCTGGCGGCGGCCGTCGCCGACCCCGACCTCTACGCCACCGACACCGCCGAGCGGATGGTGGCCGAGGGGGCCGCCTTTCGGGAGGCTCACCGGGTGGTCGGCCGCCAGGTCGGCGCCGGCCAGCACGCCGCGCCCTGGGGCGCGGCAGAGTCGCTGCGCCGCCGCGACCTACCC
>DATCNF010000360.1:0-4179 GCA_036565325.1 Candidatus Dormiibacterota bacterium
CCGACCCCCCGCTCTCGCCCACGGGCCGGGAGCAGGCCCGCCGCCTGGCCGAACGGCTGCGCCGCCTGGAGATCGCCGCCGTCTACGCCAGCCCGCTGCGCAGGGCGCGGGAGACCGCGGAACTGCTGGGCCTGCCGGTGACCGTGGATGAGCGCCTGGTCGAGGTCGCCGCTGACACCTCGGGCGGCTTCGTGGAGCTCCAGGAAGCGCCGGCGGAGACCGTGCATCGGATGCGTGCCGCCGTCGGCGACGCCGTCCAGCGCCACCCCGGCGGCCGAGTGGTGTTGGTCGGCCACGGCGTCGCCATCCTCCACTATCTATGCGACGTGCTCCGCCTCGAGCCCGGCACCCTGCGCCTGCTCCCCTACTACACGAGCGTCAACGTGGTCCGGGTCAAGGACGAGCGCCGGATGGTGGGCGGGCTGGCCGACATCGCGCACCTGGAGGGCATGGCTTGGCTGTCGTGAGCACCATCCAGGCCGATCTCGAGCGCGAGCTCGGGCGCCGCGTCCTCAGCATCGACAGCATCCCCGAAGGCCACTCCGGCTTCACCTACTGGGTCGGGCTGGAGGGTGGTGAGCAGGCGGTCCTCCGGCTGCCGCCGCCCGGCGCCCGGATCGCCGGTCCGGCCGACATCCCGCGCCAGGGCCGCCTCATGAAGACGCTCAGCGAAGCCGGCTTGCCGGCGCCCCCGATCCTGGCCATGAGCGACCAGCCGGTGGTCGACGGCCGCCCCTTCCTCCTGATGGGCAAAGTCGACGGCGAGCGCATCGAGCAGGTGGTCGGTACGGTCCCCGACCGCCAGCTGGCGGCCTCGGCGGTCGCGGTCCTGAAGCGGCTGCACGCCCTGGCGCCGGACCAGACGGGCCTCGGCGGCGAGGAGCCGCAGCCGCTGGAGGCCGAGATGATGCGTTGGGCCTGGCTGATGGAGCGCGCCCCCGAGGAGCTCACCGGGCGCGCCCACCTGCTGGGGGGCCGCCTCGCCGAAACCCGGCCGGCGCCCCAGGCGCCGACCCTGGTCCACGGGGACTACCACTACGGGAACATGCTCTTCAAGGCGGGCCGGGTGGTCGGCGTCCTGGACTGGGAGATCGCCGAGATCGGGCAGCCGCTGCTGGACCTGGCCTGCCTCTCGGTGGTGGCCCACGCCGGGCGCGCCGGCGAGGGGGTGCCGGGCGGCGGCAAGGTCGACGTCGACGACGCGTACCTGCTGGAGGCCTACGCCGCGGACCCGGCGGACTACACCTGGTTCCTGGCCCTCACCTACTACAAGTACGCGTCGATCTTCGGCTACAACCTGATGCTGCACCGACGCGGCAAGCGCCCCGACCCGACCTACGAGACGCGAACGACTACGATCGTGGAGTTCATCGAGGAGGGCATTCGCCTCCTGGGGTGAGCGACCAAAGGGAGGCTGGAGATGCCCTGGGACTTCGAGACCGAGCCTGAGTTCGAGCGGAAGCTGGAGTGGATGCGCGCCTTCGTCAAGGAGGAGGTCTTCCCGCTGGAGGTCCTCGACGCCGACGACGAGACCTTCATGCGCATCGTGCGCTCGTTGCAGGACGACGTGAAGAAGCAGGGCCTGTGGGCGGCCCACCTGCCGCCCGAGCTGGGTGGCCAGGGCTTCGGCCAGGTCAAGCTCGGCCTGATGCACGAGATCGACGGCATGTCTCCGTGGGCTCCCCTGGTCTTCGGCAACCAGGCGCCGGACTCCGGCAACTCCGAGGTCCTCGCCCACTTCGGCTCGCCGGAGCAGAAGGAACGCTGGCTGAGGCCGCTGCTGGACGGCAAGATCCGCTCCGCCTTCTCGATGACCGAGCCCGAGCACGCCGGCTCCGACCCCGTGACCATGTCCACGCTCGCCGTCCTGGAGGGCGACGAGTGGGTGATCAACGGCCACAAGTGGTTCACGTCGAACGGCATGATCGCGTCCTTCCTGCTCCTGATGGCGGTCACCGACCCGGACGCCGGGCCCTACGAGCGGGCTTCGATGTTCATCGTCCCGGTGGAGACGCCGGGCGTGAAGCTGGTCCGCAACGTGCCCACCATGGCCGGCGAGCACGAGCGCTTCGGGCACGGCCACGCCGAGGTCATCTACGAGAACGTGCGCGTGCCCAGGGACGCCATCGTGGGCAAGCGCGGCCAGGGCTTCCACATCGCGCAGATCCGGCTCGGGCCGGGGCGCATCCACCACTGCATGCGCTGGCTGGGGCAGGCCCGGCGGGCGTTCGACATGATGTGCGAGCGCGCACTTCAGCGCGAAGCCTTCGGCGAGCCGCTGGCGCGCAAGCAGACGATCCAGAACTGGATCGCCGACTCCGCCGCCGAGATGCAGGCGGCCCGACTGATGACCCTCCAGGCCGCCTGGACGATCGACCGCTTCGGCGCGCCCGCCGCGCGCAAGGAGATCGGGCTGATCAAGTTCTACGGCGCCAAGGTCCTGCATGACGTGATCGACCGCGCGATCCAGATCCACGGCTCGCTGGGCTACTCCTCCGACCTGCCGCTGGAGGAGATGTACCGGCACGCGCGCGCCGCCCGGATCTACGACGGTCCGGACGAGGTGCACCGGCAGTCGGTCGCGCGCACCATCCTCAAGGACTACACGCGCCCCGAGGGCTACCTTCCGCGCGAGCACGTGCCCACCCGGAAAGAGGCGGCGCGCGAGAAGTTCGCGCACCTCCTGGAGCAGGCGACGGCCAACCTCTGAGCTTCGTAAGCTTGGCCTAAGTGGCCGCCACCGCTCCCGTCGGGTCGTCGCACGAGCCGCTCCCGGGCACCGTGCGGAACCCATACAGCGCGCTGCCCAACTGGTTCTACCCGGCCAACGTCGTGTTCTGGCTCGGCCTCTTCGTCGTCTACGCCGGCCTGGTCGTGCTCTTTGAGCGGACGGGCCGCTACGGGCCCTACCTCAGCCCCTTCTTCTCCCCCGAGGTCAACCTCCGGCTGGGCGGGTTCCTGATCCCGCCCGCACTCTGGGTGGCCTGGGCGCCGCTGGTCTTCCGGCTCACCTGCTACTACTACCGCAAGGCCTACTTCAGGAGCTTCCTGTGGCACCCGCGGTCGTGCGCTGTGGAGGAGCCCAAGCGCGGCACCTATCGCGGCGAGGCCAGGTTCTGGGCCTTCAACAACCTGCACCGGTTCGCGCTCTACGCGATCGTCGTGCAGACGATGTTCCTCTGGTACGACGCCGTCGCGGCGCTGGTCCAGCACCACCAGCTGGGCGGCCTGTTCGGTTTCGGCAACCTGCTGATGCTGGCCAACGTGCTGGCGCTGAGCGGCTACACGTACGGCTGCCACGCCTTGCGCCACCTCGCCGGTGGCGGCACCGATTGCTTCTCGTGCCACCGCGTGCGCCACACGTTGTGGAAGGGCGTCACCGTGCTCAACGTGCGCCACGACCGCTGGGCCTGGGTCAGCATGTTCACGGTCTGGGGCACCGACGTCTACATCCGGCTCCTGATCCACGGCGTGCTGCCGCACGCCGCCTGGAACTGATGCCGGCCGAGGCGGCGCCGGAAACAGTACGGACCGACGTCCTGGTGATCGGCGCCGGCGGCGCCGGCATGCGAGGCGCCATCGCCGCCGCCCAGGCCGGCCGCCAGGTGACCGTGGTCTGCAAGTCCCTACTCGGCAAGGCGCACACGGTGATGGCCGAGGGCGGCATGGCCGCGGCGCTGGCCAACGTGGCCGGCCTGGACAGCTGGGAGGCGCACTTCGCCGACACCATGAAGGGCGGCAAGCTCATCAACAACTGGCGCATGGCGGAGCTCCACGCCAAGGAGGCACCGGCGCGCGTCCTCGAGCTGGAGCGCTGGGGCGCCGTCTTCGACCGCACCCACGACGGCTTCATCCACCAGCGGCCCTTCGGCGCCCATACGTATCCGCGCCTCGCGCACATCGGCGACCGCACCGGCCTCGAGCTGATCCGCAGCCTGCAGGACGCGCTCGTGCACACGCCCGGCGTGGAGGTGCACATGGAGACCACGGTCGGCCGCCTTCTGCTGGCGGGCGGCCGCGTGGTGGGCGCCCTGGCCTATGCGCGCGCGGACGGCCGTCTCACCGTCTACTCGGCGCGCGCGGTGCTGCTGGCGAGCGGCGGTGCCGGCCGTATCTATCGCGTGACCTCCAACTCCTGGGAGTCGACCGGCGACGGCACCATGCTCGCCTACGAGGCGG
>DATCNF010000361.1:0-1750 GCA_036565325.1 Candidatus Dormiibacterota bacterium
GGGTCAGGTAGTAGGCGGCCGACGCCCCCGCGATGAGGGCGGCGAGGACCCAGAAGGAGAGCCGGACCCGGCGCACGGCTTCAGCCTATAGAGGTCACTGCTCGTGCCAGGAGCGGAGAAGCAGCCAGGCCGCGACGAAGGTGACGATCAGGATCCCGGGCGACCAACCCAGCCCGGGGCCGAAGGGATCGTTCGGCGAGAGGTCGGCGACCACCGCCAGCACGGACAGGGCCCCACACAGCGCGAGACCGAGCGCCGCCCGCATCCTCCCGTGGTGCTGGACCACCAGCCGCAGGCCCAGAAAGCGCGTCCGGTGGTGCACCACCGGCTCCTCTGCAGTGGGCTGGGTTCCCACCGGCTCCGCGGCGTGGCTGCGGCGGCCGATGCGAACGCGCGCCTCCCGCGGCGGCGCCTCCAGCCGGTGGGCGACGTCGCGGTCGGGCGGCGGTGGCACCTCCAGGGGCTCCCAGATCGGCTCCTGGCGATACCGGCGGTAGGCGATGAACGCGCTCACACCGAGCACCAGCCAGAACAGGAAGATGAACGTCGAGCTGGAGATGTTCTGCGCCATCAGTTGCGTGAAGACCGAGCCGATTCCCATGGCACCGATCACCGAAAGCACCGGGATGCTGGCGCGTCCGAACTTGATGTTGAGCGGCATCCGGTAGGGCCGGTACAGCTCCGGCTCCACGTAGCGAAGACGCATCACTGAGAGGTGCGCGATGCAGAACGCGAAGGTCGCCGCCAGGGAGTAGACGGCGCCCATGAGCACGATCTGGCCGGGCAGCAGCAGGATCGCGCCCGCGATCCCGAACACGATGATCGAGATCCAGGGGGTCCGGTACTTGGGGTGCAGGGCCGAGAACGCCTTCGGAAAGAGGTCGTTGATGGCCAGCGAATAGCTGAGCCGGGAGATGCCTATGAGGCCCGCGTTGGTGGCGATGACCAGGATCGTGAAGGCCAGGATGGCGACCCAGATGCTGGCGATCTGGGCCAGCAGCAGGGGATGGAAGGCGCCCACGATGCCGGCCACCGGGTCGTCCTTCCAGACCGTCGCCAGGTCGGTCGTGTACTGGTGCGTCTGGGGGTCCAGGACGACCGGGAACACGCTCATCCCGATCGTGGGCAGGAAGGCCGACACGAAGAGCACGGCGATGATGACGCCGTACGTGGCGCGAGGCACCGTACGGCCGGGGTTCTTCGCCTCCTCCGACATGTTGGAGATCGTCTCGATACCGGTGTAGGTCACCATCGCGATCGAGACCGAAGCCAGGAAGTTGCCCCAGGTCGGCGCCACCCCCCAGTGGATGTTGGTGAGGACAGTGCGGAAGTTGAGCAGCAGGAAGATGCCGAGCAACACCAGGACCAGCTGGGTCACGAGGTCGACCAGCGCCAGGGCCAGGTTGATGACGCTCGACTCCTGGATGCCGACGATGTTGATCACGATCAGGAGCCCCACCAGCACCACGGCGGCGCCGATGTGCCAGCTGAAGACGTGCTTGAAGCTGCCCAATGGGCCCACGTACTTGCCGAGATCGCCGAGGTAGGAGATCGCGGTGTAGGCGCTGATCGAGACCGTCGCCGTGTAGTTCAGGAGCTGGATCCAGCCCACCAGGAACCCGATCGGCTCGTTGAAGGCGCGGCGGGCGAAGCTCGAGGAACCCCCCGCGTGGGGCATGGCGGCCGTCCCCTCCGCGTAGTTGAGCGCGGTGGTCACGAAGATGGCCCCGGCCACGATCAGGGCCAGCGG
>DATCNF010000362.1:0-14801 GCA_036565325.1 Candidatus Dormiibacterota bacterium
GCGTAGACCGCCCCCGCCACGGCCAGCGCCCAGAGCCAGTACGCGATCAGGAACAGCCAGGGCACCTCGGAGGTGCTGCCGTAGGCGTAGACGACCACGCCCAGCACCACCACCCCGAAGACCCGCGCCCGAGGCTGGGGCATCTACTCGCGCCGCAGCGCGGGGATGGGAGTGGCCGCGACCACCTCGGCCACCAGGTCCTCGGGCCGGCCCCGGCCTCGGAGCGCCAGGCGGTGCGCGAGGACCGGCACGGCCAGCGCCTTGAGGTCGTCCGGGAGCACGAAGTCGCGGCCCTCGAAGAGCGCCCAGGCCTGGGCCGCCCGCTGCAGGTAGAGCCCGGCCCGCATGGAGGCCGGGAGCACGATCTCGGGCCGCGCCCGCACCGCCTCCAGGAGGGCGACCAGGTAGGTCCGGATGGCGGGCGCCACCACCACCGCCAGCGCGAAGGCCTGCAGCTCGAGCACGTCGGCGGTGCTCAGCGCGGCCCGCAGGTCGGTGATGGGGTCGCCATGCTCGCGCCGGGCCAGGACCTCGGTCGCCTCCTCGGTGGTGGGCGCCCCCATCTCGATGGCGCACAGGAAGCGGTCGAGCTGGGACTCGGGCAGCGGGTAGGTGCCGTGGAACTCGGCCGGGTTCTGGGTGGCGATCACGAAGAACGGCTTCTCCAGCGCGTGGGTGACGCCGTCGATTGTGACCTGGGTCTCGGCCATCGCCTCCAGGAGCGCGGACTGGGTCCGGGGCGTGGCCCGGTTGACCTCGTCCGCCAGCACGATGTTGGCGAACACCGGGCCGCGGACGAACTCGAAGCTGGTCTCGCGCTGGTTGAACACGCTGGCGCCGGTGATGTCGGCGGGCAGCAGGTCGGGCGTGCACTGGATGCGCCGGAACTCACCGCCGATCGAGGCCGCCAGCGCCCGCGCCAGCATGGTCTTGCCGGTGCCGGGCAGGTCCTGGACGAGCACGTGCCCGCCTGCCACCAGCGCCGTGATGGCAAGCCGGACGCTGTGCCCCTTGCCCACGATCACCTGGTGGACACTCGCTTCGAGGCGCGTCAGCAGCTCGGCCGCGCGCTCGGGCTCAAGGGCCGTTGAGGCCATCGTCCGGGATTCTAGATACGCATCCCCGAACTGGAGCCTTGCCAAAGCCGCCCGGCCCTGATGCTCCTTTAGTTGGGCGAGCCCACCACCCGATTGATGACCTCGCCCAAATTTGGCCCTCCCTTGCCGAAGGGCACCGTGCGCAGGCGGTGGGCGAAGACCATCTCGGCAACGTCGGTGACATGCCCGAGCTGGACCTGGTCGGAGCGGTCGTAGGCCGCCTTGGCCTGGGCGGCGCGGGCGCAAACCAGGTCGGAGCGGTGGCCGTCCACCTCCAGGGCCACCGACAGCTGCGCGATCAGGCGCAGGATGGCGCGCGGCAGCTCGACCTCGGCGAACGTGTTGATGGCCTCGGCGATCCGGTTCTTGATCCCCGCCTCGCCCTCGCGATGCGACTCGTAGAAGCCGTTGGGGTCGTCCTCCCAGTGCGCGCGCTGCTCGACGATGGCGACTCGCTGCTCGAGGTCGCGGATCCCCTCCACGTCCACGCAGAGGCCGAAGCGGTCGAGCAGCTGCGGCCGCAGCTCGCCCTCCTCGGGGTTCATGGTGCCGACCAGGATGAAGCGCGCCGGGTGGCTGACCGAGACGCCTTCGCGCTCCACGGTGTTGACGCCCATGGCGGCCGCATCCAGGAGCACGTCGACGATGTGGTCGTCGAGCAGGTTGACCTCGTCGACGTAGAGGATGTTGCGGTTGGCCTCGGCCAGCACGCCCGGCTCGAACCGCCGCGCGCCTTCCTTGAGCGCCGCCTCCAGGTCGATGGTCCCGACCACCCGGTCCTCGGAGGCGTTGATCGGCAGCTCGACCACGCGCATCCGGCGCGTTGACGCGGGCAGCGGGTCCTCGCCCGCCTCCAGCCGGTCGCGGCAGTCCATGCAGAGCGTGTCGCGGTCGCTCGGGTGGCAGCCGAAGTGGCAGCCGGCCACCACCTCCTGCTCGGGGAGCAGGCGCGCCAGCGCGCGCACGGCGGTGGACTTGGCGGTTCCCTTTTCGCCCCGGATGAGCACACCGCCGATCGCCGGATGGATGGCGTTGAGGACCAGCGCCAGCTTCATCCGGTCCTGGCCGACGATCGCGGTGAACGGGAAGGAGTAGCGGTCGACGGCCATAGGAACCTGAGATTCTACCGACGCCAAACCTCCCCGCTTGCCGGGGAGGTCCCTCCGCCAAGGGCGGAGGGGGTGGGGACGTGGTTAGCCCGCTACCGCCGCAGTTCCCTCTCCACGGCCGAGGCGATCTCGTCCCGCGAGAGGTCGTACAGGCCGTAGTAGCGCGCACCCATGCTCTCGGCCAGGTCGGCGCAGGCGTTGATGGCGTAGGTCTGGTACATGGGCGCGACCCGCGCCAGGTGCTGCACCGAGGGCAGGTGGGAGAAGTCGCGCGCGGAGTCGATCACCAGCGCGTCGATCTTCTCGCTGAGGATCAGCTGAGCGACCTTCTGGGCCTCCACCAGCGGCTCCTCCTTGAACATCGAGATGTTGCCGCGCCCGTCCGAGATCAGGACCAGCAGCGGGCGCACAGTGGGGTCGCGCATGAGCTCCGTCTTGATGACCTTGAACCCCGCCATCAGCCCGTGCGTCAAAGGCGTGGTCCCACCTACCGACAGCCGCTCCAACCGTCGTTGGGCCAATGACACGGACGAGGTCGGCCGCAGCACGACCTCGGCGGAGCGGTTCTTGAAGATGACCACCGCCACCCGGTCGCGGCGCACGTAGGCGTCCTGGAGCAGCGAGAGGATGGCGCCCTTGGTCGCCGCCATCCGCTGCTCGGCGTCCATCGACGCCGAGGCGTCGACCACGAACACGATCAGGTTGCCGACCTTGCGCTCGCGGACCTTCTGGTGCAGGTCCTGGCGCTGGAGCTGCAGGCGCTCGCCGGGCTCCCGGCCGCGCTTGACCTGGTGCGGAGCCGCCGCCCGCACCGTGGCGTCGAGGGCGAGGTCGGTGACCTTCTCCTGTGGTGTCGCCCGCACGTAGCGCCCGCGCCGGTCGGTGGACTGGCTGGATGCGCGCTTGCCGCCCTGCTTGCGCTGGCGGCGCTGGCGCGGCAGCTCGATGCGGCGCACGCTGAACAGCTCCTCGGCCTCGATGCCCGCCTCGGTGCCGCCGGAGGCGCCGCTGGTCTGGCCCTGGTCGCTGCCCGCCGACTGCTGGCCGGCCTCCCCCTCGCTGGCCTGCGGCTCCGCTTCGGCCTCCTGGTCGCCCTCGCCGCCGGTCGGCTGGTTGGGGGTGCCCTCGGGCGGCTGCTCCTGGCCGGCCTCCTGGTTTTCGGCGCTCTCCGGCTGCTGCTCCTCGGACCGATCGCGCTGGATGGGCGCGCGGGCTCGGTGCGCGAGCGCCAGCTCGGCCGCGTCGTAGACGTCGTCGCGGCTGGGCGCCGGGTGCCCGCGCAGGGCGGCCATGGCACGGGCGGCCCGGCCCGTGACCACGTCGCCCCGGTGCCCCTGGACCCGGGCCTCGACGCAGATGGCGGAGATGAGGCGCGCCTGGGCCTGGTGGAGGGTGACCACCGGCAGGTGCGCGATCGCCGCCGTGACCTGCTCCGCCAGCACGGCGTCGGCGGCCATCCAGCGCGCCAGGAAGGCCTCCTCGCCGTTCCGGAAGGCGCGGTCGCGCTCAGTGATCTCCACCCGTTCGTCGGGGTCGCGGATGCCCTCCACGTCGACGCAGAGGCCGAAGCGGTCGAGCAGCTGCGGCCGCAGCTCGCCCTCCTCTGGGTTCATGGTGCCGACCAGGATGAAGCGGGCCGGGTGCACGATCGAGACCCCCTCCCGCTCGACCACGTTGACGCCCATCGCGGCCGCATCCAGGAGCACGTCCACGATGTGGTCGTCGAGCAGGTTGACCTCGTCGACGTAGAGGATGTTGCGGTTGGCCTCGGCCAGCACCCCCGGCTCGTAGCGGCGGACGCCGTGCTGCAGCGCGGACTCGATGTCGATGGTTCCCACCACCCGGTCCTCGGAGGCGTTGATGGGGAGGTCGACCACCCGCATCCGGCGCTCGGTCAGGGGCAGCGGACCGTGGTGCGCCCGCTCGATGCAGTCGGCGCAGAGCGAGGCGCGGTCGTCCGGGTCACACCCGTAGTGGCAGCCCTCGACCACGCGCTGGGCGGGTAGCAGCCGGGCCAGGGCCCGGACCGCCGTCGACTTGCCGGTCCCCCGCTCCCCGCGGATCAGCACGCCCCCGATGGCGGGGTGCACGGCGTTGAGGATCAGGGCCCGCTTCATGCGCTCCTGGCCCACGATCGCGCTGAACGGGAAGGTGTGCCGGGCCTGGATCGCCATGGACCAAGGATATGTGGGTACTCCGCGTCCCCTGAGCGTCTTCATTGCACAGCCCTTGGCCGACCAGACCAACTACCGACCGGGCTCGGTGGAGGACTTCGACCGCCTCTACCAGGCCGCCTACCCCAAGCTCCTGCGCACGGTCTATGCGGTGCTCGGCGACCACGCCGCCGCCGAGGACTGCGTGCAGGACGCGTTTGTGCGCGCCTTTCGGGCCTGGCCGCGGTTCCGGCCCGAGAAGCCGCCCGAGGCCTGGCTGCACCAGATCGCGATCAACGGCGCCATCTCCTACCGCCGCAAGCTGCGCCTGCGCCAGGTCGGCGAGCTCGTGCGCCGCCTGGGGCGGCCGGGCAACGAACCCGACCCCGTGGAGGCGGTGATCAGCGGCGAGGTGGTGGCGGCGCTGGCCCGGCTGCCGGTCCGGGAGTCGGCGGCCTTCGTGCTCCGCCACTACCACGGCTACAACAACCGGGAGATCGCGCTGGCCGCCGGCGTCTCCGAGCGCACGGTCGGCGCACGCCTGGCCCAGGCTCGCCAGCGCCTGGTCCGCGACCTGGGGCCCGCCTACGGCCGGCTTCCGACTCCGCCCCTGCCGGGCGTTGCTCTTGGTGATGGTGGAGATGCCTGACCGGATCGCTGCTGGCCTGGCCGAGGAGCTGGACGCGCTCTCGCCGCTCCGACCCCTGGCGGCGCAGGCGCGCTACCACGGGCCGGCGCGGGCGCTGCGGGTTGGGGGCCTGGCACTCGCCGGAGCGGCGGCCGCGCTGCTGTTGACGGCAATCGGGGGTTTCGCCACCTTTGCCACCGGCAGCCCCAACCCGGAGGTCTGGACCGTCCAGTTCGCCGCTGGCCTGCACCAGCTGCAGGACCCCGACGCCGGGCCGGCGCGGCCGTCCTCGGTGCAGCCCAGCCAGCCCGCCCCGGAGCCGCGTGGGGTGCCGGCGCCCGCCGCCACCGCCGCCACCGGCGGTGGGGCACCGGAAGCGCGGGAATCCCCCAAGTCCGAGGAGAAGCGCTCGCCCGACCCGCGTGGCGTCCGCCCCTCGGCGGAACCGACGGAGAGCCCCCGCCCGGGGCCGGAGCCGTCCGGGAGCGGTGACGACCATCGTTCGAGCCCCTCGCCTTCGCCGCGGCCGACCGGGCAGTCCGCGCTTCCGACCCCGTCCCGGCTGGGCGTTGTCGATGCGATGGCGCGGCCATCTTCGGCCGCACACCAACTTGAAACGGAGGTAAGTCCCTAGATGACGTGGTCCAAGATCGTTCGCGGCGCCGTGGTCGCCGGCACCGGCGCCGCGCTGGTGCTCGCCACCGGCGTCAGCGCTTCGGCACAGAACACGACGGCCGCGGACGTCACCACCAGCACCACCACCGTGACGGCGGCCGAGTCCGAGAACTTCGGCGAGCTGCTGGCGCTGCTCGCCCAGCTGCCCGAGTTCCAGGGCAAGACCCTGGCCCAGATCCAGGCCGAGATCGACGCCGCCATCCAGGCGCAGATCCAGGCCGACGCCGCGGCGGACGCGGCTGCCGCGCAGGCGGACGCCACCGAGACCGACACCGACACGGACACCGAGACGGCCGACACCGACCAGGCCGAGGTCGACGACCAGACGGAGGCTCCCAAGGTCAAGACCGTCTCCACGGACAAGACCATCACCCCGCCGCGCGAGGAGTCGCGTGAGTCGACGACCGCCGAAAGGCACGAGCAGGACGGCGACCGCGGGGGCCACGACCGCTAGCCACCGACCCGGATCTGTCCGTAAGGAGGCTCCCGCCCGGCGGGGGCCTCCTTTCTGCTTCTAAACTGGATTCCCGTGGCCCGCTCCCCCATTCAGGTCGCGGTCACCGGCGCCGCCGGCCAGATCGGCTACCAGCTGCTCTTCCGGATCGCCTCCGGCCAGGCACTGGGCGTCGACCAGCCGCTGATCCTCCGCCTGCTCGAGGTGGAGGCTGCCCTGAAGGCGCTCGACGGCGTGGTCATGGAGCTCCAGGACTGCGCCTTTCCGCTCCTCCGCGGCGTGGTCACCACCAGCGATCCGCGCCAGGCCTTCGACGGCGCCGACTGGGCGCTGATGGTGGGCGCCATGCCGCGCAAGGAGGGCATGGAGCGGCGCGACCTGCTCAGCGCCAACGCCGGCATCTTCTCCGAGCAGGGGAAGGCGATCAATGCGGTCGCCGGCCGCGACGTGCGCATCCTGGTGGTCGGCAACCCCTGCAACACCAACTGCCTGATCGCTCGCGGCAACGCCCCCGACATCCCCGCCGAGCGCTGGTTCGCGATGACCCGGCTGGACGAGAACCGCGGCAAGAGCCTGCTGGCGTCGCGGGCCGGGGCGGGGGCCGGGGTCGGCGAGGTGACCAACCTGGCGGTCTGGGGCAACCACTCCGCCACCCAGTTCCCGGACGCACGCAACGCCAAGATTGGCGGCCGGGCGGTGCCCGATGTGATCGCCGACGAGGCCTGGCTGCTGGGCGAGTTCGTGACCACCGTCCAGCAGCGGGGCGCGGCCGTGATCAAGGCGCGCGGGATGTCGTCGGCGGCGTCGGCGGCCAACGCCGCCATCGACTCCGTCAACAGCATCCGGTCGCCCACGCCCGCGGGCGACTGGACCTCGCTGGCGGTCGTCAGCCGGGGTGAGTATGAGATCCCCGAGGGCCTGCAGTTCGGCTTCCCGGTGCGCACCGACGGCTCGCGGTGGCAGGTGATCGACGGCATCCGGCTCGACGACCAGGCGCGCCAGAAGGTCAAGATCACGACCGACGAGCTGGAGGGCGAGCGGGCGGAGGTCAAGCACCTCATCCCGGCCTAGGGGCCGACCACTCCGGATAACCCGGGATGTCCGTCCCCCGGGCGGCCTCGGACAAGGGATAACCCGGGATGTCCGTCTGGATGGCGCCCCGCCAGCGGGCCCTCACCCGAACCCCTCCCCCTCGGACTCGAAGAAGCGGTCCCCGGCCAGGCGACGGGCGAAGGTCAGGAACCCGGTGTGGGCGACCATTCGGTGCGCCGGGCGCAGCGAGCGGCCCCGGATCGTCCAGCCCCGCTGCAGCAGCTCGAAGGTGTCCACCAGGCCGAAGCCGCCCGCCTCCCGCAGAGCCTCACCCAGCCTCTGGACCTGGCTCACGTTGGGGCAGTGGACGAAGAGGATCCCACCCGGGATCAGCGCTTCATGCACCCAGGGCACCGCGTTCCAGGGCTCGGGCAGGTCGAGTAGGACGCGGTCGAGGTCGCGGTCGCCGGGATCCTGGTAGCCGTCGCCCAACCGCAGGTCGAGGTTGGCCGGCAGGCCGCCGAAGGCCTCGGCCACCGCCTTGCCGGCGGCATCCAGGAACTCCTCCCGCAGCTCGATGCTGACGACGCTGCCTTCGGCCCCGACCGCTCGGAGGGCGGCGATCGTGAGCGCGCCGGTCCCGGTTCCCGTCTCCAGGACGCGAGCGCCCGGGAAGAGGTCCGCGAAGACCACGATCGCGCCCAGGTCCTTGGGATAGATGGGCTGCGCCTGCCGCCGGCGCTCGGTGATGGACTCGGCGAAGCTCGGCCGCAGCGCCAGCAGGACCACGCCCCGGGCCGTGGTCACCCGGCTGCCGTCGGGCTTGCCGATGAGGTCGTCGTGGTTGAAGGCGCCCGTGTGCAGCGAGGTCTTCTCGCCGCTCTTCAGGACCGCGCGATAGCGGCGGCCGTTGCGGTCGTGGAGCAGCACCTGGTCGCCGTCGGACAGCGGCCGGCGGCGACGGCCGGACGCCTCGGACACGTCGGCAGTCTACGATCGGTGGTCGTGCAGAAGGCGGTTGCGGTCTGGCAGGGCAAGGCTCGCGACAGCGGCGCGCCCATCACCACCTTCGAGGTCCAGGCCGGCTCCGGCCACACGGCCCTGGTCGATGAGCCGCCGGTCTTCGGCGACGACCTCGGCATGCGCCCGACCGAGATGCTGCTGGGCGCCCTCGGCGCCTGCACGGGCGTCAACGCCGTGCTGCTCCTGCGCAAGTACAAGCAGCCCTTCCGCAGCCTCCAGGTCGAGGTGGAGGGGGACCAGCAGCCGGACTGGCCCCACGCCTTCACCCAGATCCGGATCACGTTCGCCATCGAGTGGGACGGCAAGTTCGACGGCAAGCTGGTCGACGAGGCGCTGGATCAGGCCTGCAACAAGTACTGCCCGGTCGACGCGACCCTGACCCACGGAACCAAGATCGCGGTGGATCGCAGGGACACCAAACCTCCCCGGTAACCGGGGAGGTGCCGCCCGCAGGGCGGCGGTGGGGTCGCTTCTAGTTGATGAACCAGCGCTCGCCGTGGTCGGTTCGGCTGTCGCCGACCCCAGGCCGTGAGTCCACGCCCCAGCGCTGCACGGCCAGGCCCAACACCGCCAGTCCGACTACCAGGATGATCGCTTCCATGACCGAAGAATATGCCGCTCAGGGACAAAATGCCATGTGATTGGCACGGCACTTGCGCATGAACGCCGTCGTTTCAGGGTAATATCTGCCACATGGCCTTAGTTTCTATGCCCAATCTCGACAGCACCGATTGGGGGCTCCTGGAAGCCCTCCAGGAGGATGCCCGCCTGACCTTTGCAGAGCTCGGACGCCGGGTCAGCCTGAGCCCGCCGGCGGTCGCCGAACGGGTCCGCCGGCTGGAGGACGCGGGGGTCGTCCGCGGCTACCACGCCGAGCTCAACCTGGCCTCCCTCGGCCTGGCCATGCAAGCCATGGTCCGGATCACGACCAGCAACTCGGGCGAGTGCACCTCCTACGGGCGCCGCCTGGAGGACATCCCGGAAGTGCTGGAGGCCCAGCGGGTCACCGGCACCGACAGCTACATCCTGCGGGTCGCGGTGCGCTCCATGGAGCACCTGGAAGGCCTGCTGAACCGGCTGGCTCCGCAGTCCGGCGACACCATCACGGCGATGGTGCTGTCCACGCCGGTGCCGAACAAGGTGGTCACCCGCGAACTCATCCAGGGCGAGGTCCAGTTGACCAACGTCGGCTAACTAGCGTCCCTAGAATGGGTGGCGTTCCCCCGCCAGGCGTGCACCTACGGAGAGAAAAGCCTCCGACTTGCTGAGCGACTACGGCCCCCTGGCCATCTACGCGGTGATCGTCCTGGCTGTGGTCGGCCTCCTGCTCACCCTCTCCTTCGTGCTCGGGCCCTCTAAGCCGTACCGGGCCAAGCTGCTGCCCTATGAGTCGGGCATGGTTCCCAAGGATCCCGCCCGCAAGCGCGTCTCCGTGCGCTTCTACCTGACCGCGATGCTCTTCATCATCTTCGACGTCGAGGCGGTCTTCTTCTACCCCTGGGCCGTCCTCCTGCACCAGCTGCGCTGGTACGGCGTGATCGAGATGTTCGTCTTCATGCTCATCCTGCTGGTCGCCCTCGCCCACATCTGGCGCAAGGGAGGGCTGGATTGGGAGTAGAGACCCTGGTCGACGTCCTGGGCGAGAACGTGCTCACCACCACCATCGGCAAGATCGTCGGCTGGGGCCGCGCCAACTCGGTGTGGCCGGCGCAGTTCGGCCTCGCCTGCTGCGCGATCGAGATGATGCACACGGCGGGCCCGCAGTTCGACCTTGGCCGCTTCGGCAGCGAGGCCATGCGCGCGTCACCGCGGCAGTCCGACCTCATGATCGTCGCCGGCCGCGTCTCCCAGAAGATGGCGCCCGTCCTGCGCCAGATCTACGACCAGATGCCGGAGCCCAAGTGGGTGATCTCGATGGGCGCCTGCGCCTCCACCGGCGGCGTCTTCAACAACTACGCGATCCTGCAAGGCGTCGACAAGATCGTCCCCGTCGACGTCTACGTGCCCGGCTGTCCGCCCCGTCCCGAAGACCTTCTCAATGCCTTGATGATCCTGCAGGAGAAGATCAAGGCCCAGGGGATCAAGCCGCGCGTGTGACCAAGGCCAAGACCCGTTCCCAAGCCGGCCGCAAGCATGTCCTCGACGAGGGTGTGGTCGCGGGCGACCGCTGGATCACCGTCAAGCGCGAGGGGCTTCCGGAGACGCTGCGCGGGCTCCAGGCCGAGGGCTACCAGAGCTTCCTCTTCATGAGCGCTGTCGACCACCTGGCGACGCCGGTACGGCCCGAGCCACCGGAACGGTTCGAGCTGATCTACCAGCTGCGCAACATGGAGACCCGCGAGGAGCTGCGGGTGCGGGTCTGGGTGCCCGAGGACGACCCGGTGGCGCCCACCGCCAGCGAGATCTACGCGCCCGCCGGCTGGGACGAGCGCGAGACCTGGGACCTCTTCGGGATCCGCTTCGAGGGCCACAAGGACCTCGTGCGCATCCTGATGCCCGACGACTGGGAGGGCCACCCGCTGCGCCGCGACTTCCCGGTGGGCGGCGAGGTGGTCGACTTCTCCGAGGACCACGAGGTCTGGCAGACCGCGCCGGAGGCAACGTGACCACGGAGACCGAGACCGGCGTACAGGGCATGACGATCACGCACGAGCCGCCGCCCACCGACCACTTCGGGGGCGAGCTGCTGACCGTCAACTTCGGCCCCCAGCACCCCTCCACGCACGGCGTCCTGCGGCTGATCGTGACACTCGACGGCGAGCTGATCCGCGGCATCCGGCCGGTGATCGGCTACCTGCACACGGGCATCGAGAAGCAGATGGAGGCGCTGCGCTGGCAGCAGGGCGTGGTGGTCACCGACCGCCACGACTACCTCTCGCCGCTGCACAACAATTTGGCTTACGCGCTGGCGGTCGAGAAGCTGATGGGAGTCGAGGCGCCGCCGCGCGCGCAGGCGCTGCGCGTGATCATGTGCGAGCTCAACCGCATCTCCTCGCACTGCCTGTGGCTGGGCACCAGCTCGCTCGAGCTGGGCGCGATGTCCATGTTCATGTACTGCCTGCGCGAGCGGGACACCGTGCTGGCGATGAACGAGGAGATCTCGGGCTACCGGATGCACACCTCGTACATCCGGCCCGGCGGCGTGATGGCCGACGCCACGGAGCGCTTCTGGGACCTGCTCGCCGACTTCGTCGAGAAGATGCCCGGCAACGTGGACGAGTACGAGAACCTGCTCACCAACAACCCGATCTGGCGGCGGCGGACGGTCGACATCGGCTACCTCTCGGTCGAAGACGCCATCCGCCTGGGCGCCACCGGGCCCATGATCCGCGGCTCCGGGAAGCCCTGGGACCTCCGCAAGACGCGGCCCTACAGCGGCTACGAGAAGTACGAGTTCGAGGTGGCGGTGGAGACGGCCGGCGATTGCTACGCGCGCTACCTGTGCCGGATCAAGGAGTTCCGGGAGTCGGTGCGCATCATCAAGCAGGCGATGGCGAGCATCCCCGACGGCCCCTTCAACGTCGACGACCGGAAAATGCTGCCGCCGCCGCGGGAGGAGCTGGAGACCTCGATGGAGGCCGTCATCCACCACTTCAAGCTCTTCACCGAGGGCTACTCGGTGCCCCCCGGCGACGTTTACGTGCCGGTCGAGTCGCCGCGCGGCGAGCACGGCTGCTACGTGGTCTCGGACGGCACCCACAAGCCCCGGCGCGTGAAGTTCCGGAGCGCCTCGTTCGTCCACCTGCAGGCGCTCGAGTACATGGCGCTGGGCTCGATGATCGCCGACATGATCGCCATCATCGGCACCGCCGACACGGTTCTCGGGGACGTGGACCGATAGCACTCTCCGAGCACGCACTCGCAGAGATCAAAGAGCTGCCCGCGCGCTTCCCCGAGCCGCGCTCCGCGGTGATGCCGGCCCTCGACATCGCGCAGGAGGAGGTCGGCTACCTGACGCCGGAGGCGATGACCGAGGTCGCGCACGCGCTCAACCTCGACCCCGGCTACGTCGAGGGCGTCGCCACCTTCTACTCCCTGTTCCACCTGGAGCCGGTGGGCAAGCACCGGATGTACGTGTGCACCAACCTCGCCTGCATGCTGCGCGGCGCCTACGACATGCTGGCTCACGCCAACCAGGCGATCGGCGTGGAAGAGGCCGGCGAGGTCTCCGCTGACGGTCTCTTCAGCACCGAGGAGGTCGAGTGCCTGGGCGCCTGCGAGTACGCGCCCATGCTGCGGCTCGACCACGAGTTCCACTACGACCTCACCGCCGAGAAGATCGACGCCCTGGTCGCGGAGAGGCGACGTGGGTAAGCACCGGGAGCACAAGGCGCTGCCGCCGGCCGGCCCGCTGCGCGGCAGCCACGGCAAGGCCAAGCATCACCTGCTGACGGAGCACTTCGGCAGCGTCGGTCTGGCCACGCTCAAGGGCTACCAGACGTTCGGCGGCTACGAGACGCTGGAGAAGGCGCTGGGCCTGGACCCCAAGACGCTGGTCGACGAGGTCAAAGCCTCCGGCCTGCGCGGGCGCGGCGGAGCCGGGTTCGCGACCGGCGTGAAATGGAGCTTCATGCCGCCCCCCGATGGCGGCCCGCGCTACGTGGTCGTCAACGCGGACGAGTCCGAGCCGGGCACCAGCAAGGACCGCTACATCATCGAGAACTCGCCCCACATGGTCCTGGAAGGGATCCTGATCGCGGCCTTCGCGGTGCAGTCGCACCAGGCCTGGATCTACATCCGCGGCGAGTACGACCGGCCCTACCACATGCTGATGGAGGCGATCGCCGAGCTGCGAGCGGCCAAGATCCTGGGGCCCCGGGCCTTCGGACAGGACTATGCGCTGGACGTCCAGCTCTATCGAGGCCACGGCGCCTACATCTGCGGTGAGGAGACCGCGCTGCTGGAGTCGCTGGAGGGCAAGCGGGCGCAGCCGCGGTCACGACCGCCTTATCCCGCGATCAAGGGCGCCTGGGCGCGGCCGACGCTGCTCAACAACATCGAGACGCTGGCCACGGTGCCCTGGATCGTCCGCCACGGCGCCGCCGAGTACGTGAAGTTCGGCACCGAGAAGAACCGCGGGACCCGCCTGCTCTCGGTCAGCGGCCACGTCCGCACGCCCGGCGTGTACGAGATCGAGATCGGGGTGCCCTTCACGCACATCATCAACGACCTCGGCGGCGGCCCCTTCGCAGGCCGCCAGGTCAAGGCCTTCTGGCCGGGCGGCTCGTCGTCGAAGGTGCTCCCCGCCTCGCGCATGGACGTCACCAGCGACATCGAGGCGCTGGCCGCCGCCGACTCCATGGCCGGGTCTGGGGGCCTGATGGTGGCCGACGACACCACCTGCATGGTCGAGACCACCTACCGGCTGCTCAAGTTCTACGCGTACGAGTCCTGCGGCAAGTGCACCCCCTGCCGGGTGGGCGGCAACTGGGCCGTGCGCACGGTCGCCAAGATCCTGGCCGGCGAGGGCTCCCGGATGGAGCTGCAGATCCTCGACCGCATCCAGGCCGGGCTCCAGGACGGCCGCTGCCTGTGCGGCCTCGGCGACTCGGCCGGCTGGGTGGTGCAGTCCGCCATGAACCACTTCCCGGAGGAGTTCGAGGAGCACGCGGTGCGCCACACGTGCTCCGTGAAGCGGGTGCGAGCGGCCGCCAGTGCCTGACGAGAAGCCGGCTCCTGCGCCCCCGTCGACCGACGTCACGCTGACCATCGACGGCCGGACCGTGACAGTTCCCAAAGGGACGCTGGTCGTAGAGGCTGCGAAAAAGCTGTCCCTCGAGATCCCTGTCTTCTGCTACCACCACAAGCTCAACTCGGTGGGCGCCTGCCGCCTCTGCCTGGTCGACGTCAGCCCCGGCCCGCCGAAGCCCCAGACCGCCTGCACCACGCCGGTGGCCGAGGGCATGGTGGTGCGCACCAACACCGCCAGCGCCGTCGCCGCGCGCGCCGACATCCTCGAGTACGAGCTGGTCAACCACCCGCTCGACTGCCCGGTCTGCGACAAGGGCGGCGAGTGCCCGCTGCAGGACCTGACGTTCCGCTACGGGCCTGGCAACACCCGCATGACGTTCCCGAAGAGAACGTTCGAGAAGCCGATTCCGGTCTCGCCGCTCATCGCACTCGACCGCGAGCGGTGCATCCTCTGCTACCGCTGCACCCGCTTCAGCGAAGGGGTGGCTGAGGACGGCCAGCTCGTCGCAGTCGACCGAGGCGCCGGAACGATGATCGCCACCTTCGGCGACGAGCCCTACCGCGCTCCCTTCACCGGCAACGTGATCGAGCTCTGCCCCGTCGGTGCGTTGACCTCCACCACATATCGATTCGAGGCCCGGCCCTGGGAGATTCAGGACGTCCCGACCGTCTGCGGGATGTGCCCAGTCGGCTGCAACGTCAACGCGACGACCCGCGAGGGCAAGGTCAAGCGGATCCTGTCGCGGAACCACCCCGAGGTGGACGACGGCTGGCTCTGCGACAAGGGCCGCTTCGCCTACGCGCATCTCCACGCCGAGGACCGCCTGCGCGATCCGATCCTTCGCGTACGCCGCCGCGGCTTCGAGGAGGTCTCGTGGGAGCGCGCGCTCGACGAGGCCGAGCGGCTGCTCCGCGAGTCGGACGGGCGCATCGTCACCG
>DATCNF010000363.1:0-8394 GCA_036565325.1 Candidatus Dormiibacterota bacterium
GTGCCGGACGGGATGCACCCCGCCGAGGCGCCGGTGCGCCACCCCTCGGGAGCGGGGGATATCGCCTTCGCGCGTTTCGAGGCTCCGGACCCCGACGCGGCCCGCGCCGAGCTCGAGGCCCTGGTCGGCGGCAACCTGGCCTTCAGCGTCGAGGGCGGGCCCGAACCGGCGCTCGTGGAGGTCCAGCTGGAGGCGCCCGCGGGTAGGATCTCGATCCGGTGAACCGGCTCGCTGGACGGGTGGCCGCGGTGACCGGATCCAGCCGTGGCATCGGCCGCGCCATCGCGGCCGCCTACCTGGCCGAGGGCGCCCAGGTGATCGTCAACTCACGCCAGGCCGACGTGGCCGCGGCCACGGCTCGGGAGCTCGGGGACAACGCGGCCGGGGTGGCCGCCGACGTCAGCACCGCGGAGGGTGCCCGGGCCCTGGTGCAGGGCGCTGTCGATCATTTCGGGCGCCTCGACGTGATGGTCGCCAACGCGGGCATCAACATCGTCAAGGACGCGGTGGACTTCGAGCCCGAGGAGTGGCGGCGCGTCCTGGCCACCAACCTCGACGGCGTCTTCTACTGCGCGCAGGCGGCCGGGCGCCTGATGCTCGAGCAGGGCTCCGGCAGCGTGATCTCGATCGCCTCGGTCACCTCCTTCAACGCCTTTCCGCGGCGGGCGGCCTACGCCACCGCCAAGGCCGGGCTGGTGATGCTGACCAAGGTGCTGGCCGCCGAGTGGGGCCCGGGAGGCGTGCGCGTGAACGCGATCGCGCCCGGCTACGTGCGCACGGACCTGGTGCAGGGGCTGGCCGACGGCGGCGAGCTGGACCTGGGTGCGGTCCAGCGGCGGACGCCGATGGGCCGCCTGGCCGAGCCAAAGGAGATCGCGTCCGCGGCCGTCTTCCTGGCCTCCGACGAAGCGTCCTTCATCACCGGTGAGACTCTCGTCGTCGACGGTGGCTGGCTAGCCTACGGTTGGGTGTAGGGGCGGAGCCCCGCCCTCAATACCCGCGCTTGGCGATGTGATAGGCGTCCCAGGCGGCATGTAGCCAGATCCCGAAACCGCCCAGCTCCATGGGGATGCCGACCGCCGCGCCGATGCCCGTCAGGTCGAGGTCGAAGCCGAAGAACTCGAGCCCGCCGGCCAACCCCATGTAGACCAGACCCTTCTTCCAGTGGCCCAGGTAGATGTGCCCGAGGCCCGGGATGACGGAGAGGGCGACCGCCGCCCAGGGGTTGTGAAGGGGGCGGGGATACGCGCCGTAGGCCGGCGCCGCGCCGCAGTTCGCACAGGTCGCCGAGGCGTGCGCGAGCGGGGCGCCGCACCGGCCGCAAAGGACATTGGTAGCCATCGAAAAGAGGATTCCCAAATGCGCTAGTCTCCCAACCATGGACCTCAGCTTTACCCCTGAGGAGGAGGCGTTCCGCCAGGACGTGAGGTCCTGGCTCGACACCAACCTGCCCCAGGAATGGCGGCATGGCGGTGTCGGCGGCTACCGCGAGGACGAGGAGGAATCGATCCAGCGGGATTGGCAGCGCCGGCTGTACGAGGGCGGCTGGCTCACCCTGGCCTGGCCGAAGGAGCAGGGCGGCCGCGGCGCCACCCCCGTCATGCAGTCGATCTACGCCGAGGAGATGGCACGAGCCGGCGGTCCGCCGATCATCGGCCGCCTGGGGGTCACCCTGCTGGCCCCGCTGCTCAGCGTCTACGGCACGGACTGGCAGAAGGAGCAGTACCTCAAGAAGATCCTCGCCGGCGACATGGTGTTCGCCCAGGGCTTCAGCGAGCCCGACGCGGGCAGCGACCTGGCCGGTCTCAAGGCGCGTGCGGTCAAGAAGAACGGTGGCTGGGTGCTCAACGGCCAGAAGACCTGGTCCAGCGGCGCGCACTACTCCGACCGCTCCTTCCTGCTCGCCCGCACCGACCCAGACGCGCCGCCGCACAAGGGCATCGGGATGTTCCTGATCGACCTCCGGCAGCCCGGCGTGGAGGTTCGGCCGATCATCCAGATGACCGGTAGCGGCGAGTTCTGCGAGATCTTCCTGACCGACGCCGAGGTCGAGGACCGCGACGTGGTGGGCGCGCCCAGCGACGGCTGGAAGATGGCGATGGCCACCTTTGGGTTCGAGCGCGGCGGGCTGGCCAACGCCTACCGGTTCCAGCGCGCGATCCAGGAGCTGGCCAACCTCACGCGCAACCAGGGCGCCGGCGCCGACGACACCGTGCGCCAGCGGGTCGCCCAGGCGGCCATCGAGGCCCACGTCTTCCGCGCCACCGGCCTGCGCAACCTCACCAAGGCACAGCAGGGTCAGGTGCCGGGCCCGGAGGCGTCGCTGGTCAAGCTCTACTGGTCCGAGATGGACAAGAAGATGCAGGAGACCGCGGTTGCCGTCCAGGGCATGTACGGGGCGCTCGACCCCGACTCGCCGTGGGCGGTCGAGGAGGGTCGTTGGCAGCTGGGCTGGATGTGGTCCCAGGCGGAGACGATCTACGCGGGCAGCTCCGAGATCCAGCGCAACATCATCGCCGAGCGCGTGCTGGGCCTTCCCAGGGGCCGCTAAGAACGGATACTCAGACCTCCCTGCTCGACCGCATCAAGGCGCGGATCGGCTGGGAGGGCCCGGTCAGGACGACCACTGTCGAGGCCGGCCACCTGCGCCGCTTCTGCGAGGCGATCGGCGATCCCAACCCGCGCTGGCGGGAGGAGGCGCCGCCCACCTTCCTCGTCGCGCTCGGGACGGAGACGCCGGAGATTCCGGAAGTCCTGGAGTACGGCAAGGGCTGGCTCAACGGGGGCGACCGCTTCGAATACCTGGAGCCGGTGCGGCCGGGCGACGTGATCACGTCGCGGACAGTGCTCAAGGACGCGTACGAGAAGCAGGGCTCCAGCGGGTCGCTGCTGTTCCTGGTCTTCGACACCGAGTTCACGAATCAGCAGGGAAGTGTCGCCGCCCGCATCCGCGGCACCCGGATCCGCCGGTGACCGAGGGCCTGCCGGAGCTGGTCAAGCACCCGACCACGCGCCAGCTGGTCCAGTACGCGGGTGCGTCCGGCGACTTCTACCAGATCCATTACGACCAGGACTTCGCACGCTCCACCGGGCTGCCCGGGGTGATCCTGCACGGCCTGCTCAAGGCGGCCTGGCTGGCGCAGCTGATCACCGACTGGGCGCCGAGGGCCCGCCTCAAGACCTTCGACGTGTCCTACCGGGGCATCGACCTGCCCGGCCGCCCCTACCGCTGCGGCGGCGAGGTCAGGTCGCGCACGGGCGGAGTGGCCGAGCTCGAGGTCTGGGGCGAGGACCCCGACGGCAACCGGACGACGATCGGAACCGCGACCCTGGAGCTGGCCGAATGAGCACCGAAGTGCACAACATGACCGACTACGAGAAGACCGTTCGGGAGTTCAAGCTCGAGGTCCCCGAGCGCTTCAACTTCGCCCGCGATGTGATCGGCAGGTGGGCGCAGAACCCAGAGCACCTGGCCATGCACTGGCTGGGCGCCGGCGGCGAGGAGCGCAAGCTCACCTTCCGCGATTTCGCCGAGCGCTCCGACCGCTTCGCGCGCGTCCTCCAGCAGCACGGCGTACGCCCCGGCGACCGGGTGATGGTCCAGCTGCCGCGAGTGCCGGCCTGGTGGGAGGTGCTGCTGGGCTGCTTCAAGGCGGGCGCGGTGGCGGTGCCGGGCACCGTGCTGCTCACCCCCAAGGACATCCAGTACCGGACCACGCTGGCCGCGGGCGTGGCCTATGTCTGCGACGCCGACAACGCCGCCAAGGTCGACCAGGTCAAGGGCGAGTGCGAGTCACTGAAAACGCTGATCCAGGTCGGCGGCGAGGCGGGCGCGGGCTGGGTCGACTACGAGCGCGAGATGGCGGCTGCGGACGCTGCTTTCTCGACCGTCGACACCAGGTCGTCCGACCCCGCGCTGATCTACTTCACGTCGGGCACGGTGGGCAACCCGAAGATGGTCCTCCACACCCACGCCTCCTACCCGATCGGGCACCTGACCACCGGCAAGTTCTGGCTCGACCTCCGGCCCGACGATCTCCATCTCAACCTCTCGGAGACCGGGTGGGCAAAGGCCGCCTGGTCCAGCTTCTTCGGTCCCTGGAACATGGGCGCGGCGCTGTTCGTGCAGGACGCGCGCGGGAAGTTCAGCGCCAACGAGACGCTAGACCTGCTGGAGAGCCACCCGATCACGACCTTCTGCGCGCCGCCGACGGCGTACCGGATGCTGGTGCTCGAGGACCTCAGCCGCCGCCGGATGTCGCTGCGCTGGTGCGTGGGGGCGGGGGAGCCGCTCAACCCGGAGGTGATCGAGACCTGGCACCGGGGTACCGGGCACCTGATCCGGGACGGCTACGGGCAGACGGAAACCGCGCTGCTGTGCGGCAACTACCCGTCGCTGGAGGTGCGGCCGGGCTCGATGGGCAAGCCCTCGCCGGCCATCACCGTGGGCGTGATCGACGAGGAGGGCCACGAGCTGGGTCCCGACAACGAGGGCGACATCGCGGTGCGCTTCCGGCCGGAGCGGCCGGTCGGCCTCTTCCAGGAGTACTGGCGGAATCCGGCCGCCACCGAGGCGTCGCGCCGGGGCGACTGGTACGTGACCGGCGACCGCGCCTATGTCGACGGGGACGGCTACTTCTGGTTCGTCGGCCGCGCCGACGACGTGATCATCTCCGCCGGCTACCGGATCGGGCCCTTCGAGGTCGAGAGCGCGCTGCTCGAGCACCCCGCGGTGGCGGAGGCGGCGGTGGTGGCCAAGGGCGACCCCATGCGGGGCACCATCGTCAAGGCCTTCGTGATCCTGGCGCCCGGCCACCAGGGCTCCGAGCAGCTGGCGACCGAGCTGCAGGACCACGTCAAGCAGGTCACGGCGCCCTACAAATACCCGCGCGAGATCGAGTTCGTGACCGAGCTGCCGAAGACCATCAGCGGCAAGATCCGCCGGGTCGAGCTCCGCGAGCAATGACGCGCGTGGTGGAGCGCTACGAGGAGGAGCGCAGGCTTTCGCGCTGAGCGCGCGGCAGCGAGTCGACGACCAGGGTGTAGGAGTGCTCCAGCATCTGGAGGACCAGGTCGGAGGGCAGGGAGCCGTCGAGGCGGATCGTGTTCCAGTGCAGCTTGTTCATGTGGTAGCCGGGCGTGACCGCCGGGTGGTCGCTGCGCAGAGCGCGCGCCCAGGTCGGATCGCACTTGAGATTGACGGTGTCGCCGTTCTCGTGGGTCGATGCGAACATCCTGCCGCCGACCTTGAAGACCTGCACGTCGGGGCCGAATGGGCGCTCCCCGACGGCGCCGGGCCGGGTTCGGAGCCAATTCGTGATCGAAGCGTGGTCCAACGGCTCGCAGTCTCCTTTGACGAAAACTTACAGCGCTTAACTAAGCGGCCGACAGTACTCGATGCGGGCCTCCGTTACCTTTCCATAGTTGCCTACTCTCGTTGAATTCGTGGGCGTCACACGAAGCTATGGCAGCCGGGTTGCGGTGGAAGATGTCCATCTTTCCTTGGACCCCGGTGAGCTCGTGTTCCTGGTCGGTCCGAGTGGGGCCGGTAAGACGACGCTGCTCAAGCTCATCAACCGCGAGATCCGGCCCACCAGTGGCGAGGTCTGGGTGGACGGGCTGCCCGCGCACAGCATGTCCACCTCCAAGGTCGCCGAGCTGCGCCGCCGCGTGGGGGTGGTGTTCCAGGATTACAAGCTGCTGCCCCGGCTGACCGCGCTGGAGAACGTCGCCTTCGCGCTGCAGGTCACCGACCTGCGCATCTCCGACCAGGAGGCCGGCGACCGCGCCCTCGACGCGCTGGAAGCGGTGGGCCTGGGTGACCGCGGGGATGCCTTTCCCCACCAGCTCTCCGGCGGCCAGCAGCAGCGGGTCGCGGTGGCGCGGGCCGTGGTCAGCCAGCCGCCGCTGCTGATCGCCGACGAGCCCACCGGCAACCTCGACGTGGAGACGGCCTGGCAGATCACCGACCTGCTCGAGGACATCGCCAGCTTCGGCACCACGGTGCTGGTGGCAACCCACAACGTCGAAATCGTGAAGCGCATGCAGCGCCGCGTCCTGACCCTGGTCGACGGGCGCCTGGTGCGAGACCAGCCAGCCGGGCGGGTGGGGAGGCTGGCCTGGGCGGCGTGGTCATAAAAGGACGGTTCCCGCGCCGGCGCCGGATGCTGCTGGTGGTGGTGCGCAATGCCGGCCGCTACCTGTTCGGCGGCGCGCTCCGGAACTGGCTGCGCAACATCGGCGGCACCGCGCCCGCCCTGGGCTCGATGACGCTGCTGCTGCTGCTCAGCGGGCTGGTCGGCCTGACCGGCTTCGCGGCCCGCAACCTGGCGCTCACCGAGGCCCATGACGCGTCCCTGCTGCACGTCTACCTGCGCGATGACGCGAGCAGCGACCAGGTGGACGCCCTCAAGGCGCGGGTCCTGGCCGACAGCCGGGTGGCGAGCGTCGGCTACACCAGCAAGGATCAGGCGTTGGCCAGGGCTCAGCGCCGGCCGGGGCTGCCCGAGCTGGTCGACGCCACCAACTCCAACCCCTTCCCGGCCAGCCTGGATGTCCAGGTCAAGCAGGTGGGCGACGTGGGCGCCATCGACTCGCTGGTGCGCGACGACGTAGCCGTGGACCCGTCCTATCCGACCTCCTATGACCGGGGCGCCTACCAGCGCATCCAGCAGGTGCTGTTCTTCGCGGCCCTGGCGGGGGCGGCCTTCCTGCTCCTGCTCGGTTTCGTGGCCCTCACGGTGACCGCCAACAGCATCCGCTCGGCCATCCACGCCCGCCGGGACGAGGTGACGATCATGCAGCTCGTGGGCGCGCCGCGCTGGATGGTGCGGGGCCCCTTCGTGATCGAGGGCGCGCTGACCGGCGGGGTGGCCGGCATGGCCGCCGGGATCGTGACCCTGCTGATCTGCCTGGCCCTGATCGCCGCCGGCGCCGGCTCGTTCGCGCAGGTAGCGCCCGGAATCAGCGTTGAAGTAGCTGTAGTGGCTGCCATCCTTGTATTCGTCGTGGGCATCGCGTTGGGCTCGGGGTCCTCGCTCTTCAGCCTGCGGAAGCACCTGGAGTCATGAGACAACTCCTGGCCGGGCTTCTGTTGGCGATGGGCGTGGCCGCGCTTTCGGTGCAGCCCGCGGCCGCCGACACCAACAGCGACCTCGCCCAGGCGCAGCAGCGGGCGGCCCTGATCGCCCAGGTGCGCTCGCAGCTGGGAAGCAACCTGGCGGACGCCCTGGCCGCCCAGGACCAGCTCTCGAAGTCGCTGCTGGAGAACCAGGCGCAGCAGCAGGCTACGCAGGCCAAGATCGACGCCGCCAACGCCAAGATTGCCGACCTCGATGTGGAGATCGCGCGCCTGGATGCCGAGGTTGCCCGCACCGACCGCAAGATCGAGGTCGAGCGCGCACAGCTGAAGTCGCTGGCGCGGGCCCTCTACGTGCAGCCAGGCAGCCTCGTCGTGACCCTGGCCGAGTCGAAGAACCTCTCGGACATGATCAGCCGGATCAGCGACCTCAACTCGGCCGGTTCCCGGGCGCGCAGCCTGAAGAGCCAGCTGATCCAGGACCTCGCGATACAGGTCAGCGACCGGGCCAAGCAGCAGGCGGCGCGTGACCAGCAGGTCAGCTTGCGCGAGGAGGCGGCCAAGGACCTGGATGCGCTGGTGGCCCTGCAGAAGCAGCAGGAGGACTCCAAGGCCAAGCTGCAGCAGAAGATCGAGCAGACCAGGTACGAGCTCGCTGCCCTCGCCAGCCAGTCGACCCAGCTCGCGCAGCAGATCACGCAGCTGCTCCAGGACCAGCAGGACGCCATCATCGCGGCCGCCATGGGGCAGGTCTGGGACCAGGTCCGGATCTACGAAGGCCAGAACCCGCTGCTCACCATCGGCACCAGCGCCAACCACTCCAAGAAGTACCGCTTCGTCTGGCCGATGCCCGGGAGCACGATGTCCCAGGGCTACGGCCCGACCCAGTTCTGGTTCGAGCCCGCCTACCAGGGCTTCGCGCACTTCCACACCGGCCTGGACATCTGCCTCCCCGAGGGCTCGCCGGTGGGCGCGGCCGACGACGGGGTCGTGATCCTGGTCGGCAGCGGTCCCTACGGCTACGGGAACTACGTGGTGCTCCAGCACACGGGTGGGCTGACCACCCTGTACGGGCACCTCAACCGGCCGCTGGTCAAGGTGGGGGACCAGGTCTCGCAGGGCCAGCCGATCGGCCTTGAGGGCTCGACCGGGAACTCGACCGGGCCGCACCTGCACTTCGAGCTGCGGATCGACAACAAACCGGTCGATCCGACCCCGTACCTACCGCCCGGCGCCCCCAGCGACTTCAGGGGCTAGCGGCAACCTCCCGCTCGCCGGGGAGGTCCCTCCGCCGAAGGCGGAGGGGGTGGGGGCGT
>DATCNF010000364.1:0-4905 GCA_036565325.1 Candidatus Dormiibacterota bacterium
CCCCCCACACTTCGAAGGCCAGTCGGCACGCCCCGATTATCCTTGACCGATGTTCCGCTGGCTGACCGCCGGCGAGTCGCACGGACCCCAGCTCACGGTCATCATCGAGGGCCTTCCCGCCGGCCTCGAGGTCTCCCAGGACGACCTCCGGCGCGACCTCGCGCGCCGCCAGGGCGGGCACGGGCGGGGCGGCCGCCAGCAGATCGAGACCGACCAGGCCCGGATCGTGGCCGGGATTCGCGGTGGTTTCACGCTTGGCAGCCCGGTGGCGCTGGTCCTGGAGAACAAGGACCATCAGAACTGGCTGTCCGAGATGACGCCGGGCAAAGAGGGGTTCGCGCCCAAGCCGGTGACCCGGCTGCGTCCCGGACATGCGGACCTGGCCGGCGCGCTCAAGTACCAGCACGACGACGTCCGCAACGTGCTCGAGCGCTCCAGCGCACGCGAGACGGCCACCCGCGTGGCCGCGGGCGGCGTTGCGCGTCGGCTGCTCGACCACTTCGGGATCGAGATCTTGAGCTTCACGCAGTCGATCGGGCCAGTCGACGGCGGGTATGACGCCGTGGACCCGGATGCGGTCACGTCGGAGGCGATCGAAGCCTCACCGGTCCGCCACCCGGACCCCGAGGTCTCGCGGCGGATGGTGGAGGCGATCGACGAGGCCGGCGGCCGCGGAGACACGCTGGGCGGCACCTTCCGGGTGATCGCGCGGGGACTGATGCCCGGGCTGGGCAGCCACGTCCACTGGGACCGCAAGCTGGACGCCCGCCTGGCCGCGGGCATCCTCTCCATCAACGCGGTCAAGGGCGTGGAGTTCGGGGCCGGCTTCGAGGGAGCCGCCCGGCCCGGGTCTCAGTTCCACGACGAGATCGACTATGCCGAGGGCCGCTTCCGCCACCTCACCAACCGGGCGGGCGGGCTCACCGGCGGCACCACCAACGGGGAGCCGATCGACCTCCGGGCCGCGATCAAGCCGATCTCGACCATGAAGAAGCCGATGCCCTCGGTGGACCTCAAGACCAAGGAGAAGGTGGAGGCGCACTACGAGCGCAGCGACGTCTGCGTGGTGCCGGCCGCGGGCGTCATCGGCGAGGCCATGATGGCCCTGGTCCTGGCCGAGGCCTTCCTGGAGAAGTTCGGGGGCGACTCGATCAAAGAGATCGAGGGCAACGTACGGAACTACCTCGCGCTGATCGGCCGCTGAACGCGCCCGCATCCAAGGTCATGCCGATGCGCGAGGCGGTCGCGCGCTTCGTGCCCGACGGCGCCACGGTCGCGCTCGGCACCTGCCTGGAGCCCGCGATCCCCTTCGCCGCCGGCCATGAGCTGATCCGCCAGGGCCGGCGCGACCTGACCCTGGTCGGCCCCATCAGCGACGCGCTCTTCGACCAGCTGATCGGCGCCGGCTGCGTGGCGCGGGTGGTGGCGGCCTGGGTCGGCAACGTCTCCGAGGGCCTCGGCCACGCGTACCGCCGGGCCGCCGAGAAAGGTGAGCCGCGCCCCATCGAGATTCACGACCACTCCAACTTCTCGATTGCGCTCGCGCTCTGGGCGGCGGCCTGGAACGCGCCCTTCATCCCCACCCGCACGCTGCTGGGCAGCGACATCCCGCGCGGCAACCCCGGGCTCCAGGTTGAGGACGGCTGGGTGCGCGTGCTGCCGGTGAAGCCCGACGTGACGATCCTCCACGTCCAGCGGGCCGATGACGCAGGCCGCGCCCATGCCTGGGGGCCCCTCGGCATCAGCGAGGAGGCCGGCCTTGCCGCCGAGCGGGTGATCCTCTGCTGCGAGGACCTGGTCGGCGCCGACGTCACCCTCTCCGACCCCAACCGCATCCTGCTGCCCGAGACCAAGGTCGTCGCGGTCGTGCACGAGCCCGGGGGTTCCCACCCGGCGCCGCTGCAGGGTTACTGGCGCCGCGACCACGCGGCGCACCGCGAGTACGCAAGGCGCTCGCGCACCGCCGAGGGCTTCGGCGACTGGCTGCGCGAGTGGGTGATGGACGTACCCGATCGCCAGTCCTACCTGGCGCGCGTCGACCCGGCCCTGCGGATCACGCGCCACCTGTACAGCGCGCCCGTGGACTACGGCGATGAGTAACTACACGCCGCAGGAGCTGATGGTGTCAGTGGCCGCCCGCGAGATCGGCGACGGCGACCTGGTCTTCGTCGGCATGCGGCTGCCGGTCCTGGCCTACGGGGTGGCGCGCAACACGCACGCGCCCAATGCGCGCGCCCTGTTCGAGCTGGGCCTGATGCGGGACCGGCCGGCGGAGGCCTTCCTGGGGACCATGGGCGATCCGCCCAACGTGGTGGGCGCGCTGTGGGCTACGCGGATGTCCAACGTGATGGCGCTGATGGCCCAGGGCCTGGCCGACCTCGGCTTCATCGGCGGCGCCGAGGTCGATCGCCACGGCAACCTCAACACCTCCTACATCGGCGATCCGGCCAGGCCGGCGGTCAAACTTCCTGGGAGCGGCGGTGGGGCGGATATCGCCATCCTCTCGCGGCGCTGGGTGACTCTGATGAACCACGAGAAGAGAAGGCTGGTGGAGCGGGTGTCTTATGTGACCTCACCCGGGCACGGCGACGGCTCGCCCGGTTGGCGGGCGCGCCACGGGCTGCTGGGCGGCGGCCCGGCCGCGATCGTGACCACGATGGCAGTCTTCAGGTTCCTCCCCGGCGGGAGCGAGGCCGAGCTGGCCTCGGTGCATCCCGGCCACACCGTCGAGGAGGTCAGGGCGCAGACCGGTTGGGAGGTGAAGGTGGCCGCCGGCTGCGGGGAGACGGCGGCGCCCGGCGAGGCCGAGCTGGAGCAGATCCGGCGCCTCGACCCGGACGGCTTCTGGACGGGCAGGCGCGAATGACGATCGAGGTCCGGGTCCCGGAGGCGGCCGAGCTGCCGGCGTTCTTCGACCAGCTCAGCCGCATCTTCTCGGGCAACACACTCAAACCGGGGACCCTCGAGCGCAACCGCCTGCTGACGGAGCTCGACCGCACCCTGGTGGCGTACGACGGGCCGCAGCAGGTCGGCACCGCCGGGGCTTTCAGCCTCCAGATGACGGTGCCGGGGGATGTAGACGTCCCCGCGGCCGGGGTGACCCGGGTGTCGGTGAGCGCCACGCACCGCCGGCGGGGCGTGCTGCGCGAGATGATGCGGCGCCAGCTCGACGACGTGCACGAGCGCGGCGAGCCGCTGGCCGCGCTCTACGCCTCGCAGGCGCCGATCTACGGCCGTTTCGGATACGGCGTGGCGACCTGGCACAGCCGCCTCGTGATCCCCCGCGGGCGCTCGACCTTCCGCCGGCTCGGTCGCGATGGCCGCGTCCGGGTGGTGGACGGCGACACGGCCATGGCGGTGATACCCGACCTGCACGAGCGACTCCGGCGCTCGCAGCCGGGTGCGGTGGGAAGGACACGGGAGTACTGGGGGGTACGCGTCGCCGACCCGTCCGACTTCCGGCAGGGGCGCAGCGAGCTCTGGTTCCTGCTCCACGACGGCGACAGCGGCCCGGACGGGTTCGCGATCTACCGTGTGGCCCACAAGTGGACGGGTGAGGACCCGGGCGGAACCCTCTTCCTGATCGACCTCCTGGCCGCCAACCCGGCCGCCACGGCAGCGCTCTGGCGCTTCTGCCTGGACGTGGACCTGATGGCCCGCCTGGAAGCCGCGTCCCGCTCGTCCGAAGACCCGGTACGGCACCTCCTGGCCGATCCCCGCGCTGCGCGCAGCCACGTCTACGACGGCGTCTGGTTGCGCCTGGTCGACGTGCCGGCCGCGCTGGCCGGCCGCCGCTATTCGGCCGAGGGCGCTGCCACGTTCGAGGTGCGCGACGAGTTCTGCCCCTGGAACGCCGGGCGCTGGGAGCTGCGCGGCGGGCCCGGGGGCGCCGAGTGCCGGCGATCGCAGCGCGAACCCGACCTCAGCCTCGACGCGGCCGACCTGGCCGCCGCCTACCTGGGCGGCAACCGCTTCGCGACCCTGGCCGCGGCCGGCCGGGTCGAGGCGCGTGAGCCGGGCGCGGTCCAGCGCGCCGACATGCTCTTCGCGTCCAGCCTCGCTCCCTGGTGCACCACCCATTTCTGACGCGCCCGCGATCCTGGCATTGGGTGGCCGTAGCTTCCTCGCCGACCCGAGCGCTCCCATGGAGAAGCTTCTGCTCGAGCTGAGTGGCGCCGAGCACCCCCGGCTCTGCTACCTGCCGACCGCGGGCGCCGACTCCGACTACGGCATCGTCCGCTTCTACGAGGTCTTCAGCCGCCACGCGCGGGTGACCCACCTGCCGCTGTTCCGGCGCCAGGGCGACGTGCGCGAGTTGCTCCTGGAGCAGGATGCGATCTGGGTCGGCGGCGGCAACACGCTGAACATGCTGGCGATCTGGCGCCTGCACGGCGTCGACACCGCACTGCGCGAGGCCTGGGCTCGCGGCATCCCGTTAGGCGGTGTGAGCGCCGGCTCCATCTGCTGGTTCGAGTCCGGCGTCACCGACTCCTACGGAGCGGAGCTGAAGCCGATCACCGGCTGCCTGGGCTTCCTCGCCGGCAGCAACTGCCCGCATTACGACGCCGAGGAGCAGCGGCGCCCGGTCTATACCCGCCTGGTCGCCTCGGGCGAGCTGCCGCCGGGCTACGCCTGTGACGATGCGGCGGCGCTGCTCTTTCGCGGCGCCGACCTGGCCGAGGTGGTGGCCGCGCAGAAGAACGCCTGCGCCTACCGGGTCGAGCGCGAAGGTGATCGGGCGGTAGAGGTGCCGCTGGAGCCGGCCAGGGTGCTGAGAGGCTTCTAGAGTGAACAGCTCTCGAGATTAGGCGACACCCGGATCATTTCCGGGACGTGTTAAGACCGTACGTTTGTTCGCTGCTGTGGTAAAATTGCGTCATGTTGAATGGGGGTTGGGGGGAGGTC
>DATCNF010000365.1:0-3067 GCA_036565325.1 Candidatus Dormiibacterota bacterium
ATCGGCCGCCGCCACCTGGAGCAGACGGCGTCGGCGGTCCTGCTGGCCTCGACCCACGCCGTCGAGGAACGGGCCGCACGCGCGGCCGAGACCTTCGCCGGGCTGGCGAGGACGATCGATGCGGCCGCGCGCGCCGCCTACCGCGGCCTGGTCGAGAGCGAGGGCTTCGAGGAGTGGTTTGCTCAGGTGGGCCCGATCGACGAGCTGGGCAGCCTGCGGCTCGGCTCGCGTCCCGCGCGCCGCGGCCAGGGCCGCCGGCTGGAGGACCTGCGCGCCATCCCCTGGGTCTTTGCGTGGTCCCAGATGCGGCTCAACCTGCCGGGCTGGTACGGGCTCGGCAGTGCGCTGGAGGAGGCGCCTCTGGAGGAGCTGCGGAGGGCATACGCAGAGTGGCCGCTCTTCAACGTGCTCCTCGACAACGCCGAGATGAGCCTGGCCAAGACCGACCGCCGGATCGCCGTCCAGTACCTCGCCCTGGGACGGGCCAGGCACCTCGCGGAGCGGGTGATGGGGGAGTACGACCGCACGGTCGAGCGCCTGCTGGCCGTCACCGAGCACACCCGCCTGCTGGAGGCGCGGCGCGTGCTCTCCTGGGCGGTCGAGCTTCGCAACCCCTACGTGGACGCGCTGTCGCACCTCCAGCTGCGGGCGCTGCGCGCGCTCCGGGCCGGGGTGTCCGGCAAGGAGCGCGAGCGGGTGGAAGGGCTGCTCCTGCTCACGGTCAACGGGGTGGCGGCCGGCCTCCAGAACACGGGCTAGGGACCGATACCCCCTCCCCTCCGGGAAGGGTTGGGGTGGGGAGATGTGGGCCCCCACCCGCTCCGGCACGGCCGGAGCGACCTCCCCCGAGGGAGGTGGGAGGGGTTACGCTCACCTGGTGCCGGATCTGCTCGTCCGGATGCCGCCCATCATGCTCGGCCGGGGCCAGGCGCTGATCGTGCTCGCGATCGTGTTCGTAATGCTCCTGGTCGGCGTGGTGGGTGCGATCGTGGACGTCCTCTTTGGAGGCGGGGTCGACCTGACCCAGCGCGCCACCGGCCACCAGCGCCGGCGCAAGACCGCGGCCCGCGCAGCCATAGATTCACTCGAAGCCCGGCTCTCCGGGCGCTCCTAAAAAAGCAGGAGCCGCGCCTTGCGGCGCGGCCCCTCACGGACGGAGTAGAGGTCGGAGCTAGCTCGCCTTGTTGGCGAAATCGTTGGTGTAGGTCTTGCTCAGGTCGGCGGTCTTGCCCTTGAAGCTCGACACGTAGTTCTGCTCGACCTTGAGGACGGTCTCGGGACCGCCCGCGGGCATCTTGCAGTCGGTGCCGAAGATCTGGAGCTGGTTCTTCAAGGCGTTGACGTAGAGGTCCTTGTTGCCGGCCATGTAGTCGGCCGGCATCTTGGCCGCGATCTCGTCGGCGGTGTGCGCGTGCATCCACTTCAGGGTCTTGACGTAGGCGTTGACCAGGCGCTGTGAGACGTCCTTGTGGCTGTTGACCCAGTCGTTCTTGGCCCAGATACCGATGAACGGGTAGTCGCCGCCGAGGGCGGCCCGGGTCGAAGCTGGAGTGCGCAGGTCGACGAGCACCTTGCCGTCGCCGCTCTGGACCAGGCGCGAGATGGTGGGCTCTGTCGTCATGCCGGCGTCGATGCGGCCCTGCTTGATGGCCGCGATGAAGGTGTCGCCCGCGCCGACCGCCACGAAGTGGGCCGACGTGGAGTCGACGTTGGCCTTGCCGAGCAGGGCCAGCGTCAGGGTGTGGGTGCCGGAGCCGATGTCGGTCACACCCAGGTTCTTGCCCTTGAGGTCGCTGACCGAGGTGATCGAGCTCGCCTTCTTGGCGTCAACCATCTCGGCCTCGCCGGGTGCGATCCCGAACTGGCAGATGGTCTCCATGTTCTTGCCCGCGGCCTGCAGCTCGATGGTGTGGTTGTAGGAACCCGAGCCGGCGTCGACGTTGCCCGCGATCACCTCATCCTCGGAGCCCTGGCCGGAGCCCTCGTCGACCAGGGTCACGTTGAGGTTCTGCTCCTTGAAGTAGCCAAGCTGCTGGGTGAGCATGTTGGGCAGGTAGATCTGCTTGTTGAGGCCGCCCACCATGATCTTGACGTCGGCCGGCGCCGCCGAAGATGCGGGATTGGGCGAGCTCGTGCCTCCGCACGCGGCCACGGCGACGATCGCGCCCAGCGCCGACAAGAGACTGCGACTGGAAACCTTCATGAACGTTCTCCTCCATCAGATGGCCACGTCGGTGACCGGGTTGGGCCGCCACTTGATGAGGCGGTTCTCGAGTGCCGTGATCAGGCCTTCGGCAACCAGCGCTACCACGGCGAGCAGCGCCATACCGGCGAAGACGCCGTTGGCGTCGAAGCTGTTCTTGGCGTTGTAGATCAGCTCGCCGACGCCCTGCGTGGCGCCGAAGAGCTCGCCCACCACCGCTCCCACCAGCGCCAGGCCGAAGCTGATGTGGAGGCTGGCGGCGATCCAGGAGAGCGCGGAGGGCAGGATGACCTCGGTGGTCAGCCGCCGGTTGTCGGCGCCCAGGATGCGGGCGTTGGCGAGCAGGTTGCGGTCGACCTCGCGCACGCCCTGGAAGGCGTTGAAGAAGACCACGAAGAAGACCAGGATCGAGGCGGTCGCGACCTTGGACTTGAGGTCGAGGCCGAGCGAGATGGCGAACAGGGCGCCCAGCACCACGCGCGGGATCGAGTTGGCGGCCTTGATGTAGGGCGAGAGCACGTCGGCCAGCAGGCGGTTGCTGCCCAGGACGACCCCGAACACGATCCCCAGGACTGAGCCGACCAGGAAGCCGAGGACGGTCTCCTCCATGGTCACCGCGACCTGCTCCCAGAGTGGCCCGAGGGCGGTGCCCTCGGTGATCCAGGTCCAGAGCCGCAGCACCACGCCCGAGGGCATGCCGAAGAAGAACTTGTCGACCACGCCGATCCGGGTGGTCAGCTCCCAGCTGCCCAGCCACACGACCGCAAAGGCAAGGCGCAGGACCAGCACCTTGACCTGGCGCTGGCGCGCGGCGCGTGCCCGGCGGCCCGCGCCCTCGTCCGGCACTCGCGCAGGGTCTGCCGC
>DATCNF010000366.1:0-2348 GCA_036565325.1 Candidatus Dormiibacterota bacterium
CAGCGCCGCCCACGCCTCACCGCGTCGCGCCCGCCACATGGGCGGGTTCTGCTTGAGGCCGGGGAACTCGCAGGTGGTCAACAGCAGGCGCCCGTCCTCCCAGTCGAATCGCGTGGTGTGTTTGCGCGCGGCCGCGGCCGACGCCGCCAGACCCGCACCGCCGCCGTCGGCGACCCCCACCGTCCACCAGGATTGGCGTTTGCCGGCCGGCGCCACGCCCGCCGCATCCCAGGAGTGGTAGCCGTTGTAGACCACCCAGTCGGGGACCGAGCCACTGATCTGAGGTGTCATTTCCAGCCCGATCTCGGTCACCGTGACCTCGGCGCGCGCCCGCGCGGACAGCGCCATCTGCGCTGCGTCAGCCCTGGCGCCGAGCCTCAGCTCGATGTCGAGCGGCCCGCAGCGAGCGGTCAGGCCCGAGTTGCGGCGACCCCAGGCAGCGGCGCGATGCACGGTTCCGTCGGCCAGCTTGATCCGAGCCTGGATGGGCCCGGTGGTGGCCAGCCCGGCCCAGGTCACCTCGGGCTGTCCGGCGACCAGCGCAACCTGGGGTCCTGCCGGTCTCACGCTCCCCGATTCTACGAAGCGGGTGGATCGCGACCGGCTCGCATCATCTCCGATTGCCAGGGTGAGCAGCGGACTTTGACGGCCAGCCGCTCGGCGCCGGCCGCCAGCAGGAACTCACCGCGGCGAGCGGTTTCGATGGTGGTCCGCTGCGCCGCGCTGAGGTGGAACGCGTTTTGCAGGCGCGCCGCCTCGCCCGGGCGGGTGGCGCCGAAGAAGTGGAGCGCGGGGTTGGTGGCGACCACCGCGCCGGCGTCGCTGGAGAGCAGGTCGCCCGGGTTCTGGGTCGCGAAGACCAGGGAGCCGTCGTACTTGCGAATCCGGCGGGCGAGGCTGACCACGAAGCGCCGGATGGTCAGGTCTTCGAAGAGCAGCCCCAGCTCATCGACCACCAGCAGGCGCCGCCGGCCCCTGGACTTGATGCGGTTCCAGAGCGCCCGGGCGAGCAGGAAGTGGACCGGTGCCACCAGCTCCTCGCGGAGCTCGCGCATGCCGAACACGACGAAGGGCGCGTCGAGGTCGACATTGGTCGGCGCGCTGAACATGGCGCCCAGGCTGCCGCCCACCCAACGCCGCAGGATGGTCGCCGATCGTGAGGGCGGCAGGCGTGAGGCGAGGTCGCGGAGGAGCGGGGTTTCGAGGTCCGCGTAGGCGGCGCGGGCGGCCTCCTCGATGCCGGTGCGATCGGCCTCGTCAAGGCCGCCGCAGATGACCGAGACGAGGTCGACGGCGTCGGCTACAGCGGGACCGACCAGGCTTTCGGAGCGCGGTCCCGCAGGCAGCTCGAGGACGTTGAGGGCGTGGCCCGAGCCCAGGGCCAGGCGCACGTCGACACCGTCGAGGGCGCGCGCGAGGGCGCCGTACTCGTGCTCGGGGTCCAGCACGAACACCTGGGCGCCGGTCGCGTAGGAGCCCAATGCCAGCGCTGACATGAGAAACGTCTTCCCGGCGCCGGAGTGGCCGAAGACGCCGATGTTGGCATTGGCGAACCGGTCCTGGTCGAAGGGGTCGACGAGGACGGGAGAGCCGGTGGCGCGGCTGGTGCCGATCAGCAGGCCAGCGGGATGCTGCAGGTCGGAATCGAGCCAGGGAAAGAGCGTGCACAGGGACGAGGTGTCGAGGACGCGCGTGCGCGAGAGGGTGTCGACGCCGAAGGGAAGGGTCGCCAGTCGGCCGGCGCGCATGTCGAAGGTGCAGGGCTCGAGCCGGCAAAGCGCGGCGCGGCCGGCCTGCGCGACCTGTTCCGAGCCCTCGCGCAGGGCGGCTTGGGAGGTGGCGCTGAGGGTCACGTAGAGCGAGACGTGGAAAGCTCGCTCCTGGCTGGCGACCAGGCGCCGCTGGAGCTCCTCGGCAGCCGGCAGCGCACCTTCCAGGGCGGGGTCGATGCGGCCGGTGGCCACGGCCTGGGTGGCGCGCATGGCGGCCAGCTGGCGCTGCAGGTATTGGACCATCCAGGCGGTGGGCAGCGGGTGCGCATGCCAGGCGATGGCCACCGCACAGCCGGCGGGCGCCAATCGCAGCAGCCAGCCCGGCTCCAGGTCGACGCCGGGAAAACGGTCCATGAACCAGGTCCGGTGCCAACCGAGAGGGTCTCGGAAGGCGCCGGCCAGCTCATCCCCGAACGGCCCTGGAGGAGGGTCGCAAGTTACACCGGTCACCTCCACGCCGACCTCGCGCAGCGCCGCCTGCACCGCCTCGGACTCCGAAGCCGGGGTGACGAGCTCGACCTCGCGGCGTTGCGCCGCGGTGGACTGGCGCAGGCCGGCCGCGAATGCGAGGTCGGC
>DATCNF010000367.1:0-2002 GCA_036565325.1 Candidatus Dormiibacterota bacterium
GACCTCCCCCACCCCAACCCTCCTCTGGGGGGAGGGGGTGTCCTCGTCAACCTGGGCTGCCGAACCAATGCCGCCGAGAGCGATGAGCTGGCTGAGCTCCTGCGGGAAGCGGAGAATTTCGTCCTCGTCAACTCCTGCACGGTCACCACTGCCGCCGACCGCGATACCCGCAAGGCGGTCGCCCGGGCCCGCCGCGAGCACCCGGGCGCGGCGCTGGTCCTCATGGGCTGCTACGTCGACGCCCACCCCGGCGACACCCTGGGCGCCGACCTGGTGGTGCCCAACGCCTGGAAGCAGGCCCCGATCGGCATCGAGCGCGTGCAGCCGCCGGGGGGGCGCCGCTCGCGCTACGTGCTCAAGGTCCAGGACGGGTGCGACAACCGCTGCACCTTCTGCATCGTCTGGCAGACTCGCGGCCGCTCGATCAGCCGCGTGCTGCCCTACCTGGAGTCCCGCGCCCGCGCCGCGGCGGCCGCCGGCTACCGCGAGATCGTGCTCACGGGCATCGACCTCGGCTCCTATCGCGGCGGGCTGGCGCCGCTTGTGCAGCGGCTCCTGGAGGCGGCCGCCCCGGCGCGGATCCGGCTCTCCTCCATCGACCCCTCCCACGTGGATGCCGAGCTGGCCGCGCTGCTGGCGCATCCCCGCCTCTGCCCGCACCTGCACCTGCCGCTGCAGAGCGGCTCCGACGCCGTGCTGATGCGCATGCGCCGCCGCTATGACCTGGCGCGCTTCGAGGCCGCGGTCGCTGCTGTGCGCGCCGTGCGCCCCGACCTGGCGCTGACCGGCGACATGATGGTCGGCTTCCCGGGCGAGACCGCCGCCGACTTCGAACGAACCCTGGAGGCCGTCGAGCGAGCCGGGTTCACCGGGCTGCACGTCTTTCGCTACTCGCCGCGGCCGCGCACGGCCGCGGCCCGCTACCCGGACGCCGTGCCGCTGGCCGAGGCGCGGCGCCGCTCGGCCGAGCTGATCGAGCTCGGCCGTAACCTCAAAGCCGAGTACGAGCGCCAGTTCGCGGGCCGGCCCCTGCAGGTGGTCTGGGACCGCACCCGGGGCAGCCGGATCCGGGGGCTCAGCGAGAACTACATCCAGGTCTTCGCCGACGCGGCGGGCCGCACCGCCGGGGAGCTGGAGACGGTCCTGTACGAGGAGACTGCCGCTTCAACCCCACAAAATCTGCGATTTTGCGGGGACCCCAAATGAAGAGCGACCCCAACTGCATCTTCTGCAAGATCGTGGCGGGCGACCTGAAGTCCGACGTCGTCGCCCAGGACGAGCGCACCGTGGCCTTCCACGACATCGCCCCGGCGGCGCCGCTCCACGTGCTGGTGGTGCCCCGCACCCACTATCCGGACGCGGCCGCGGTCGAGGACCCGGCCGACCTCCAGGCCATGTTCCAGATGGCGCGCCGGGTGGTGCGCGAGCGGGGGATGGAGGACACCGGCTACCGGCTCGTGCTCAACACCGGGCCCCACGCGCAGCAGAGCGTCTTCCACGTCCACCTCCACGTCCTGGCGGGACGCCAGATGACCTGGCCGCCCGGCTAGCCCTGGCGGCTACTTCCAGGCGTGAAAGACGAAGCGGCTGATCAGGAAGAGGCGCCGGCGCTGCAGCGTCTGCCGAGCTGAGCGGGCCAGGGCCCGGACGGGGGCGAGGCGGTGGTGCACCTTCACCTCCTTGAAGCCGACCGTCCTCAGCATCGCGATCACCGCGGCGGGGTTGGGCCCGCACCAATTGGTGTCGTCGCCGACCGCTTCGGCGAACGGGTAGTAGGCGAGCAGCGGCTTGCGAAACCAGGTCATGTCGGTCCCGGTCTCCAGGATCAGCTGCCGGCGCGTGACCGAGGCAATCCGCTCCAACGCCAGCAGCGGGTGCTGCATGTGGTAGAGGACGCCCAGGAAGAAAACCAGGTCGAAAGTGCCCACCGTGTCGGGCGAGAGGTCGAGCACGGCGATCTCCTTGCTCTCGACCGCGGAGCCCCGCGTCCGATGGACCAGGT
>DATCNF010000368.1:0-1972 GCA_036565325.1 Candidatus Dormiibacterota bacterium
GCGTAGGGGTGCGCCGATTGAGCGAGGCTGTAAAGAAGCAGCCCCTTTTCAGGAGCGGCCGAGCACCTTCCACTGCTGGCCGTCGGGCCCATCGGTCACCTGGACCCCCAGCGCCGCCAGTTCGGCGCGCAGGCTGTCCGAGGTCGCGTAGTCGCGCCGCGCGCGCGCCTGCTCGCGACGGCTGAGCAGCGGGGCGGCCCCCGCCGGCAGCTCGCGCTCGGCCGTCTCCCGGCCCAGGTCCAGCCCCAGCACCCGGTCGAAGTCGAGCAGCAGCCGTGACTTGACGCTGCCGGCGAGCTCGGCGCGCCCGACCTCGGCCACCAGCGCCATCGCCGCGGGCAGGTCGAGGTCGTCGGCGATCGCCTGTCGGAAGCGTTCCTCGTACGCAGCCCCGTGGTCCCCGGTCGAGGCGTCCTCCCGCGACCAGGACGCCACCCGCTCGCGCATCTGGCGCAGGGCGCGGCCGGCGCCGGCCAGGCCCTCGACACTGAAGTTGAGCTTGGCCCGGTAGCGCGCCTGCAGCGCCAGGTAGCGGAAGGCAAGCGGGTCGTGGCCCATGTCCTCGATCTCCGTGATCCGGAAGAAGTTGCCGGCCGACTTCGCCATCCGGGTCCCGGAGAGGAGCAGGTGCTCGCCGTGCACCCAGCAGGAGACCACGGGGTGGCCGAAGGCGCCCTCGGATTGGGCGATCTCCGCCTCGTGGTGCGGGAAGACGTTGTCGGCGCCGCCGGTGTGGATGTCGAAGCGCTCGCCCAGGAGCGCCGTCGACATGGCCGAGCACTCGATGTGCCAGCCCGGGAACCCCAGGCCCCACGGGCTGTCCCACACCTGCAGCCGCTTGGCGCCCGCCGCCTTCCAGAGGGTGAAGTCGCCGGGCGCCTTCTTGCGCGGGTCGGGCTCGCCGCGAGTTCCCGCCAGCAGGTTCTCGACCGAGTTGCCGGACAGCCTGCCGTACTGCGTGAACGACGCAATGTCGTAGTAGACGTTGCCGCCCGCCTGGTAGGCGTGGCCGCGCTCGATCAGCCGCGCGATGATCGCCTGCATCTCGGGGATGTAGGTGGTGGCGCGCGGGTACTCGTCCGCGGGCAGGATGTTGACCTTGCGGATGTCCTCCAGGAACACCGCCGTATAGAACTCGGCGATCTCCTCCGGTGACTTGTTCTCCAGCCGCGCGCTGACCAGCATCTTGTCCTCGCCGCGATCGAAGTCGTCCTCCGTGAGGTGCCCCACGTCGGTGATGTTCATGACCTGCCTGGTCTGGTAGCCCAGGTAGCCGAGGGTGCGCCGGAGGAGGTCCGAGAAGATGTACGTGCGCAGGTTGCCGACGTGCGCGTAGCGGTACACGGTGGGGCCGCAGGAGTAGATCGAGACCCGGCCGGGCTGCAGCGGGCGCAGCTCTTCGACCCGGCGGCCGAGCGTGTTGTGGACCCGCAGCGGAATGGTCACCCGCCCCTGAGTGTAAAAACCGGTTGTGCGGCCGATCCGTCTCGCAGGCGCCAAGGTTTCCCCGGAGGACATCCGCGGCCGCGTCCTGACCCACGACCTCGGGCCCGACCTGCGCAAGGGCACCGTTCTCACCGACGCCCACCTGGCGCGCCTGCGCTCCGCGCGCGAGGTGCACGTGATGGAGCTCGACGCCGGCGACGTGCACGAGGACGACGCGGCGCTCCGGATCGGGCACGCGCTGGCCGGCGAGGGAGTGGAGGTGGAAGGCCCGGTGCAGAGCCAGGTCCGGCTGGTCGCCGCGCGCCGGGGACTGCTTCGGATCGCCGTGGCCGCGCTCGACAAGGCCAACCACATCCCCTGGGTCTCCGTCTTCACGGTCGTCGACGGGCAGGCGGTCGAGGCCGGGGAGGAGGTGGCGGGGGCCAAGGTGATCCCGGTCGCGGTCCCGGGGGCGGTGCTGGAGAGCCTGGAGCGGCTGGCGGCGCGCGCCCCCATCGTCCGGGTGCTGCCCTTCAAGCCGCTGAAG
>DATCNF010000369.1:0-4233 GCA_036565325.1 Candidatus Dormiibacterota bacterium
CAGGGGAGGGGACCGTTCCCTCTAGCTCCGCACCAGGAGAAAAGGCACCAGCTGCTCTTCGGGCGTCAGCGAACCGTGATGCCCGATGAGCAGCGCCTCCAGCTTGAAGACCTCCTGCTCGGTCACGCCGACCGGCTTGTAGGCGGCGGCCACCACGTCCCCGATCCGCGGTCGGACCCGGTCCGGCACCGTGGGCCCGAACCAGCCGGCGGCGATCGCCTCCTCGCGGCTCATGATCCACATCGAGTCGCCCAGGAGCTCCCGCCAGGCGGCCAGCACCTCGGCTTCGGCGCCCGGCTTCACGTACACGTGTCGGGCCCGCGGCTCGCCGCCCAGGAAGCGCACACCGTGCCTCAGCTGGGGATGCTGCGCGGTGTCATAGCGGCCGGAGGGCGGCACGTCGATCATGCCGTGGTCGCCGCTGACCACCAGCACCGCGTCCGGAGGCAGGCTCGAGGCGACATCGGCCGCCAGCCTGTCGACATGGCCCAGGTGCAGCCGCCAGGCGTCCGAGTCGACGCCGCGGACGTGCCCGGTGCCGTCGAGCTCCGGGTGATATGCGTACACGAAGCTGCGGTGCCCCTCGCGCAGCGCGGCCACCGTCTCCGCCGCCAGGTCGCCCATCGAGAAGGCGTTGCGATAGCGCCCGCCGCGGAAGACCGCGCGCGTCAATCCGGTGTGCGCGAGCTGGACCGGCCCCACCAGCGTGACCTCGACGCCCTCGGCCGCCGCCCGCTCGAAGGCCGTCGGCTGGTCCTGGAAACGCTCGGGCACCATCTCCTCGATGAGGTCGCGTGAGGAGCCGCCATGCAGCGACCAGCGCAGCATGTTGACCGACCGGTCGTAGCCCGACACCGCCATCGTGAAACCGACGATCCCGTGCTCGCCCGGCGTGCGACCGGTCCCGATCGAGCTCAGGCTGACCGCAGTCGAGGACGGGAAGCCGGTGGTCAGCGGATGGGATGACGCCAGCAGCGAGGCGAGGAACGGCGCCTCCCGGGTGTGCGTCCGCACCTGCTCGAAACCGAGGCCGTCGATCAGAAGCAGGCAGGCCCGGGCGCAGAGCCCGACCTGGAGCACATCAGCGAATCCCGACACCCCCAGCGCGTGCATCAGCGAAGGCATCAGGTCGGCCAGCGAAGCGCTTCCATAACGCGGCGGAATCGCTGTCGGCGAAGTCATCCTCAGAGTTTCGTGCAATGTCGGCGCTCTGTCGTCAGGCCGTCCAAGACTGGAGTCACCAGATGGAGATCCTGAAGCTGCCCCAAGAGCGACCGGCCCGCAAACGCGAATTCGACTTCGGCAGCCTCAGCGACGTCCTCTTCGAGAGCGCCGACCTCCTGGAGGAGGCCCGCGACTCGGAAGATCTCGAGTTCAAGGCCGCCGCCCTCGACCTCGCGATCCGCTCCCTCTACACGGCCAGCACCGCCATCGACCGCTACCTCGACCGCGACCGGGACCAGAAGGCTGCTGCCAAGCCGACTGCGGGCGGCGAGGTGGTCGCCGGGCCCTGGGCCGCGGAGACCGTCTAGCTCCGACTCCGGCTAGCCCAGCCGCTCGTAAGCGGGCAGCGTCAGGAAGTCGACGAACTCGTCCGCCAGCGCGACCTCCTCGAAGATCGCCCGCGCGTCATCGAACCGCCCCTTGGCCCAGAGCTCGGGACCGTAGGCCTTCCGCAGCTGCTCCATCTCGTCGTCCTCGAGCTCGGTCACCAACGCGCGCTCGACGGTCCGCCCGTCCTCCAACTTGGCGTGGTGGTGGACCCACTGCCAGACCTGCGAGCGCGAGATCTCGGCGGTGGCGGCGTCTTCCATCAGGTTGTTGATCGCCGCGGCCCCGTTGCCGCGCAGCCACGACTCCAGGTACTGGATGCCGACGCTGACGTTGAGGCGCAGGCCGGCCTCGGTGACCTTCCCGCGCGGGATGCGGACGTCGATCAGCTGGCGTGCTTCGACGTCGACGTCGGGACGCAGCCGTTCGAGCTGGTTGGGCCGGTCTCCCAGCACCTGGTCGAAGCACTCGGTGGCCGCCTGCACCAGGTCGGGATGCGCGACCCAGGTCCCATCGAAGCCGTCCCCCGCCTCGCGCACCTTGTCCTCGCGGACCTTCTCCAGCGCGACGCGATTCACCTCCGCGTCCTTGCGACTGGGGATGAACGCGGCCATGCCTCCCATCGCGAAGGTGCCGCGGCCGTGGCAGGTCTTCACCAGCAGCTCCGAGTACGCGCGCATGAAGGGCACCGTCATGGTCACCTGCGCCCGATCGGGGAGGATGAAGTCGGGGCGCGCGTGGAACTTCTTGATGAAGCTGAAGATGTAGTCCCAGCGGCCGGCGTTGAGGCCGATCGAGTGGTCGCGCAGCTCATACAGGATCTCGTCCATCTCGAAGGCGGCCAGGATGGTCTCGATCAGGACGGTGGCCCGGATGGTGCCCGTGGGAGCGCCCAGCTCCTGCTCGGCGAAGCCGAAGACGTCGTTCCAGAGCCGGGCCTCCAGGTGGCTCTCCAGCTTGGGCAGGTAGAAGCCGGTGCTGAGGCCCTTGCCGCGGCGGCGCTGCAGGTTGTGGAACGCGTAGAGGCCGAAGTCGAAGAGGCTGCCCGAAACCGGCTGGCCGTCCACCAACAGGTGCTTCTCGAGCAGGTGCCAGCCGCGCGGCCGGACCAGCAGGTAGGCGACCTGGTCGTTGAGCTTGTACTCCTTGCCGTCGGGGTTCTTGAACTCGATGACGCCCTCAATGGCGTCGATCAGGTTGGCGTGGCCTTCCAGGTTGTTCTCCCAGGTCGGCGAGTTGGCGTCCTCGAAGTCCGCCATGAAGACGCGCGCGCCCGAGTTGAGGGCGTTGATCACCATCTTGCGCTCGACCGGCCCCGTGATCTCCACGCGCCGGTCCTGGATGTCGGGCGGCGGCGGCGCGGTCTTCCAGTCGCCTTCGCGGATGGCGCGGGTCTCGGGCAGGAAGTCGGGTAGCTCGCCCGCGTCCAGCCGCTGCTGGCGCTCGATGCGGGCGCGCAGGAGCTCCTCCCGGCGCTGGTTGAACCGGCGCTGCAGCGCGGCTACGAATTCCAGGGCCTGGTCGCTGAGGATCTCCTCACCGCGCCCGGTGACGGCGCCGCGGATCTCAACTTTGCTGTCGATCGCCATGACTCGACGATACACGCCTTCTCGGAAGCCACAGGATCGGCGGGATGCCGACCAGGCCCAGGGCCAGAGCGGCGGCGATGGCCACCGTGTAGCTGCCCGTGCGATCGACGAGCAGGCCGGCCAGGGGCGGCCCGAGCAGGGCGCCGACGCCGGCCGCGGTGAAGAGCGCGCCCGCGGTCCCGCCCAACCGCTCGGCCCCGAAGAGCTCCGCCAGCACGCTCGGCGAAAGCGCCACCCAGCCTCCATAGCCGACCCCCAGGACGACCGCGAACAGCGCCAGCCCGAGGTAGGACGGAAAGAGCAGCCAGATCCCGAAGCTGAACGCCAGCAGCACCGTCGCGGACTGGAAAGCGCGCACCGCGCCGATCCGCTCGGCGATACCGCCGAGCGCCAGCCGGCCGACCGCGCTGGCGGCTCCGATCACCCCGATCAGCGCCGCGGAGGCTACGGCGTCGGCGCCTCTGTGGGCCGCAAACGCCGCCAGGTGCACGAAGGCGATGAAGAGCGAGAACGAGACCAGGACGCCGCTCGCGTACATGCCGGCGAACTCGCGCGTGCGCACAGCGGGGCCCACCCGGAGGTCGCTCTGGCCGCGCGCCGGCGGCCGCTCGGCCAGGGCCGCACAGGCCAGCAGGACGAGCAGCGATGCGATCCCAAACCAAAGGTAGGTCTGCCGCCAGCCGACGCCCTTGATGAGGGCCGCGGCCAGCGGCGCCACGAAGAGCGTGCCGAAGCCGATGCCCGTGACCGCGACCCCGATCGCGAACGAGCGGCCGCGCGTGAACCAGCCGCCGACCGCCGCCACCATCGGCACGTAGCCGCAGGCGGTGCCGATGCCCACCCCCAGGCCGTAGGTCAGATAGCCGATCCAGATCGACGGCGTGTAGGACGTCAGGATCAGGCCGGCCCCGGTCACCACCGCGCCGAACGCCAGCACTCGCCGCGGGCCGACCCGGTCGGCGATCGCCCCGGTGACGCTGCCCAGGCCGAAATAGAGGAAGGCGGTGATCGAGAACACCGCCGAGGTCGAGGCGCGATTGGTGTGGAACTCGCGCGCCATCGGCTCGAAGAAGGCTCCGAAGCTGTACGCGAC
>DATCNF010000370.1:0-2722 GCA_036565325.1 Candidatus Dormiibacterota bacterium
CGCGCTCGGCGGCTTCGACAGCGTGCCGATTCGAGCCACGCCCGACCCGGCCCAGGTCGCCGGCGAGGTCCACCCCGTCGACGACATCCACGCGCCGGCGAGCTACCGCCGCAAGCTCGCCACGACGCTCGCCCGACGAGCGCTCCAGCTCGCGGAGCAGCGCGCACGCCAGGAGGCAGGCCGATGAACGAGGTCGAGGTCACGCTCAGCGTCAACGGCGCCCAGCGCCGCGGGCGCTGCGAACCGCGCACCACGCTGGCCGACTTCCTGCGCGGACACCTCGGCCTGACCGGCACCCACCTCGGCTGCGAGCACGGGGTCTGCGGCGCCTGCACGGTGCTGCTGGACGGCGCCAGCGCCCGCTCCTGCCTGCTGCTGGCGGTGCAGGCGCAGGGTCACCGGGTCACCACCATCGAGGGCCTGGGCACGCCGGAGAACCCGCACCCCCTGATGCGCGCCTTCAGCGAGATGCACGGCCTGCAGTGCGGTTTCTGCACCCCCGGCTTCATCCTCTCCGCCCACGAGTACCTGCGCGAGAACCCGCATCCCGACCGGGAGGCGATGCGCAAGGACTTGAGCGGCAACATCTGCCGCTGCACCGGCTACGTGAAGATCTTCGCCTCGATCGAGCGCGCCGCGGAGCTCATGTCGTGACCTGGGTCGGCCAGCGGGTCGCGCGTAAAGAGGACCTGCCCCTGGTCACCGGCACCGGCACCTACGTGCCCGACTTCAACCTCCCCGGCACGCTCGAGGTGGCGTTCGTGCGCAGCCCGCACGCCCACGCGCGGATCACCTCCATCGACACCCAGCCAGCGCTCGCCGCCGAGGGCGTCGTCGCCGTGTTCACCGGCCCCGACATCCGGGACCACGTGCACGCCATGGTCCTCGACCAGGAGGCGGCGCCGCCCGGCCTGGAGATTGCCGAGCCGGTGATCCACCCGGCCACCATCGAGATCCTGGCCGACGGCGAGGTCCGCCACGTGGGCCAGGCGGTGGCCGCAGTCGTCGCCGACAACCGCTACCACGCCGAGGACGCCGCCGAGCTCGTAAGCATCGAATACGAGAAGCTGCCCGCCACCCTCGACCCCGAGCAGGCGCGGCTGCCGGGCGCGCCGATCGTCTACGACAACGTGCCCAACAACGTGCAGGCCCGCTACCGGATCCGGGTCGGCGACGCCGACGCGGCGCTCGACACGGCCGAGCACAGGCTGGCGATGACCATCCGCAGCCAGCGCATCGCGGCGGTCCCCATGGAGACCCGCGGCGTGCTCGCGAGCACCGTGGGCGAGGAGACCACGGTCTGGAGCTCCACCCAGATCCCCTGGTGGGTCCGCAACTCCATCGCGGCGGCCATCGGCGTGCCCCAACGCCAGATCCGAGTCCAGATCCCGCACATGGGCGGCGGTTTCGGGGTCAAGGTCAACGTCTACCCGGAGGAGGTGCTGGTCACCTACATCAGCCGCCTCCTCAAGCGCCCGGTGCGCTGGGTGGAGGACCGGGTCGAGCACATGATTGCCAGCGGCCACGCGCGCGACCAGCTCCACCACGTCGAAGCCGCCTTCGACGGCGAGGGTCACATCACCGCCATCCGCGACCGCTTCGTACTCGACTCCGGGGTGGCCTGTCCCTACCCGCTGAGCAGCGCCTACAACGTGGCCTCGCACTTCCGGAGCATGTACCGGATTCCCAACTTCGCCATCGACAGCGAATGCGTACTGACGCACAAGATGTTCAACCTCCCCTACCGCGGCGCCGGACGCCCGGAGGCGGCGTTCGTGATGGACCGCGTCATCAACGCCGTGGCGCAGCAGCTGGGCCTCGACCCCGCCGAGGTGATCCGCCGCAATCTGATCCGCGACGAAGAGCAGCCGTACCGCATGGGCATGCCTTACCGGGACGGCCACGAGGTCGTCTATGACGCAAGTGGATTCCCCGCCGCCTTCGAACGCCTGCTGGAGCTGATCGGCTACGACGAGCACCGGCGCACCCAGGCCCAGCTCAAGGCGCAGGGCGTCCACCGCGGCATCGGCCTCGGCACCTACGTCGAGGGCACCGGGGTGGGTCCGTTCGAAAGCGGGCAGGTCATGGTCGACGCCGGTGGCCGGGTGGTCGTCTACTCGGGCTGCGCACCCCACGGCCAGGGCCTCGAGACCACCATGTCGCAGGTCGTCGCCGACGCCTTCGGCATCACCCCCGAGGCAGTGGTCTTCAAGGCCGGGGACACCGCGCTCATGCCCTACGGCGCGGGCACCTTCGCCTCTCGCTCGGTGGTCACCGCCAGCGCGGCCATCATCGAGAGCTCGAACCGGCTCTTGAGGCGCATCAAGGGCATCGCCGGCGAGATGATGGAGATGGCGCCCGACGACCTCGAGGTCAGCGACGGGATGGTGCGCGCCCGCGGCGTGCCCACCCGCGGCGTCACCCTCAAGGAGGTCTACCGCGCCGCCAGCCCCGGCCCCGGCGCCCGCCTGCCGGAGGGCATGGACGCCGGCACCGCCGAGACCTTCTACTGGGTGCCCCCGACCGTCACCTGGGGCTTCGGCGTGGTGGGAGCAGTCGTCGAGGTGGATCCCGAGACCGGAGTCGTGGACCTCAAGAAGCTGGTCATGCTGCACGACTGCGGGCGCGTCATCAACCCGCTGATCGTGGAGGGGCAGATCGAGGGCGGCCTGCTCCAGGGCGTGGGCGCCGCCCTCTACGAGCACATCGTCTACGACGAGGC
>DATCNF010000371.1:0-12809 GCA_036565325.1 Candidatus Dormiibacterota bacterium
GCCCGTGGCCGCCGGTCACCGGGTCGTCGCCTTCTGGTCGCTGGGCGGCGACACCCTGGCCATGGTCTCGACCGCGCAGGACGAGCCGCTGGTGGTGAACGCGGCCGCCGCCGACGGCTCCGGGGAGCGGACGCTGTTCGAGCCCAATCCCTGGGTGAAGAAGCGGGCCCTGGGCGACATCGCGCCCTTCGACTTCGAGTTGGAGGGGCGCAAGGTCGACGCCTGGCGGATGCTGCCGCCCGGCTATCAGGCGGGGAGCAAGGTGCCGACCCTGCTCTACATCCATGGCGGCCCGCATGCCGCTTACGGATGGAGCTTCCCCTTCGTGTTCAACATCCTGGCCGGGGCCGGCTACGCGATCGTCTTCTGCAACCCGCCGGGCAGCCAGACCTACGAGGAGGAGTACGCCGGGCGCCTGACCGGGCACTGGGGCGAGACCGACTTTCCGTACTTCATGGCCCTGGTCGACAAGGCCCTGGAGGCAGGTTTTGCGGACGTCCAGAAGCTGGGCGTGGGTGGCGCCAGCTATGGAGGCTTCTCCACGCTCTGGGTGATCGGCCACACCCAGCGTTTCAAGGCCGCCGTCGCGATGCGGCCGGTCAGCGACCTCAACGCCTTCTACGGGTCATCGGACGTCGGTTGGGACTTCGGCGCCCGCTCCTTCGGCGCCGAGCCCTGGGAGGATCCCGACCTCTTCCGCCGCCTATCGCCGGTGACCTACGCCGACAAGATCCTGACGCCGGTCCGCATCATCGGCAGCACGGGCGACCTCCGCACTCCACTCGAGCAGGCCGAGCAGGTGTACCACCGGCTGCTCAAGATGGGCCGGGAGGTCGACCTGGTGGTGTTCAACGGCGAGCCTCACGCGGTGGTGACGGCCGGCAAGCCGTGGAATCGCATCGAGCACATGCGGTACGTCCTCGACTGGTGGGACACCCACCTCAAGTAGATGAGGTTCGGGATCGTCGGCAGCCGGCACTTCGCCGACCTGGCCCGGGTCGAGTCCTACGTGGAGAACCTGCCCCGCGACGCGCGCATCGTGACCGGTAGCGCCAGCGGTGTGGACGCAGCCGCCACCCGCGCCGCCCGCCGGCACGGGCTCTCCGTCCAGGTCCTGGGCGCCTCCTTCGAGGAGGCTCGCGACCAGTCGGTGGCGGTGGCTCGAAACCAGCGCCTGGTCGACCAGTGCGACGTGCTGGTGGCCTTCTGGGACGGCGCCTCCCAGGGTACCCGCGCCACCGTCGACCGGGCGCTCGACAGCGGCCGCGAAGTTCACGTTTTCCTCGGGCAATGAAAGCCCTCCTCTTCGCCCGGCTGCGGGAGCTGGCGGGCACCGATACCGCCGAGGCGTCGGGGGCCACAGTGCGCGAGGCCTGGGAGTCGCTGCGCGCCCGGTTTCCCGCGCTGCCCGCGGACCCGGGTGCGATCCGGGCCGCCCGCAACCAGGACTTCGTGGAGTGGGATTCGGCGCTGGCGCCGGGCGACGAGGTCGCCTTCATCCCGCCCGTGAGCGGAGGCTCGGCGGCCGGCGTCTTCTTCGAGCTCACGACCGCCGTGCTCGACCCCCGGCGCCTGGAGGCCGCGGTCGCGCATCCCGGTGCCGGTGCCATCTGCACCTTCACCGGGGTGGTCCGCGACAACTCGCGTGGCGAGAAGGTGCAGCGCCTCGAGTACGAGGCCTACTCGGGCATGGCCGAGAAGCAGATGCGCGAGATCGCGGCCGAGATCGGCGAGCGCTGGCCGGAGGCCCGGGTGGCCATGGCTCACCGCACCGGCCCGCTGGAGATCGGCGAAGCGTCTGTCGTGGTCAGCGTGTCCTGCCCGCACCGGGCCGAGGCGATCGCGGCCTGCAAGCACGGCATCGACCGCCTAAAGGAGTCGGTGCCGATCTGGAAGAAGGAGTTCGCCGACGGCGGCGCGGTCTGGATCGAAGGCCCTGACGCGTCCCCCTCCCCTTAGGGGAGGGTTGGGGTGGGGGATCGGGTGAGATAGCCGTAAATTCCGTCGGCGACGGCCTCTACGTCGCGAAGCACTTCGTCGGCGCTGACTCGCACCACAGTCCAGCCCTGGCGCTCGATGTACGCCTGCCGCGGCCGATCGAGATCGGGGTCGTGCGTAGGTCCGTCGACCTCGACCACGAGCGTTGCCGACATGCATGCGAAGTCGACGACGAAAGGGCCGATCGGATGCTGCCTGCGGAAGTGAAATCCGGCGCCCTTGAACAATCGCAGGCGTGTCCACAGGATGCGTTCGACGCCCGTCCGCTCCCTGCGCAGCTTGCGCGCCAGCTCGACCACGCGCTCAGGTTGGAGGTTTGAGGGGTCGCGGCAAAACGCAGCCTGTTAAATTTCCCCCACCCCAACCCTCCCCGTTGGGGAGGGGGTCCTCTTTACTCCCGCAACCTGGCCACCGACACCCCGTCCCTGAGAGGAATCAGCGACGAGTCGAGGCGCCGTTCGTCCGCGACCAATCGGTTCCAGAGCGCCACGTTCCTGGCCCCCTGGCCTTGCGGGTTGAGCACCTCGCCCCGGCGCAGGGCGTTGTCCGCAATCAGCAGTCCGCCCGGCCCCAAGCGCGCCAGTGAGAGCTGGAAGCACTCGCGGACCGCGGCCTCCGCGGGGAACGAATTCAGGAGATCGTTGAAGACCAGGTCGTAGCTGTCGCCGCTCTCGCGCAGGTAGGCGAGCGCGTCCCGCTCCAGCACCTCGGCCCGGCCGGCGAGCCCGGCGTCCGCCAGGTTGCGCCGCGCCTCGGCCGCCCGCGCCGGGTCGAGCTCGAGGGTGACCAACCGCGCCTCGGGCGAGGAATGCAGGAGCCAGGCGCCGCTGTAGCCGGTGGCGGTCCCCAGCTCGAGCATCCGGCGGGCGCCGGCCGTCCGCGCCAGCAAGAGCAGGAGCGCACCCACGAAGGGACCGACGGCGGGCACGTTGTTGGTCTCGTAGTCGTGCTCCATGCGCGTCAAAACGGCGTCGCGCGCGGGCAGCAGCGACTCCATGTAGTCCTCGAGCTGCGGCGTTATCGCCACGCCGGCCAGGCGCGTCATGGTTGGACCGCCTGCGGCGCCAACACGTCGATGACGCGGTCGACCTCGTCATCGGTGTTGTAGAAATGCGGGGACAGGCGCACGAAGTCGGCGTGGATGCGGCCGACGATGCGCGAGGCCTGGAGGTCGCGCAGGATCTCCTGGGGCGGCGAGCCTCGCTTGCGGAAGGAGACGATGCCCGAGCGCTCCTTCTCGTCGCGCGGCCAGGGCCCGAGGACCTCGAAGCCCTGGCGATCGAGCCCCTCGGCGAGCCGCAGCGCCAGGCCCAGAACGCGGCGCTCGACCACTGCGGGGCCGACCTCCAGGAAGACGTCGACGGCGGCGCCGAAGGCGGCCATGTCGAGCAGGGAAGGGTTGCCCTCCTCCAGGCGGCGCGCGGTGCTCTCGAAGTCGACGTGGTCGGTCGGGTAGCTGAAGTAGTTCAGGCGGTCCCTGACCGACGTGGTGCCCACCAGCGCCGGCTGGATGCGCGGCAGCAGGTCGGGGTGGCACCAGGCGAAGCCGATGCCCTGAGTGCCCAGCAGCCACTTGTAGGACCCGGCCGCCACGTAGTCGACCGGCAGCCGGGCGAAGTCGAGCTGGAGGGCGCCGGCGCTCTGGATGGCGTCGACCGCCAGGATCACGCCACGCCGCCGGCACTCCTGGCCGATGGTCTCGATGTCGACCCGGTAGCCGTTCCAGAACTCCACGTGGCTGAGGGCGACCACGCGCGTCCGGGCGTCGACCAGCCGCAGGACCGACTGCGGCGTTACGCGGCCACCGGCGTTGTCGGCGGGCCGGTACTCGACGCCCCGCTGCCGCAGGGCAACCCAGGGGTAGACGTTGGCCGGGTACTCGCCGCGGGCCCCCACCACGTTGTCCCCCGGCTGCCAGTCCAGGCCCGCCGCCAGCAGGCTGATGCCGTGGGCGGTGGAGCGCGTGAGCGCGATGTGGTCGGCGCCGCAGTTGAAGAGCCGCGCCAGCGAGGCGCGCAGCCGATCGGCCTCCTCCATAGCCAGCGGTGAGGTCAGGGGCTTGGCGGTGAGGTGGCCGGCCATGGCCTCCACGGCCGCGCGGGCACGCTCCGACATCGGGGAGACCCCGGCGTGGTTCATGAAGATGTACTGGCGCGTGATCGGGTAGAGGTCGCGAGCCTCGAGTGGATCCATTCAGGGTTCTCCCAAAATCGGTTGCAGGGTCTGGATGTAAATGGCCAGGCGTTCGGCGGTGTCATTCAGTGCGGTCGCGCTCAAGACCGGCGCGCGGAAGGTCTCGTAGAGCCGGTACCAGCCCTTGTCCCAGGGCTCCAGCTCCGCGTGCGGCAGGCTGCGCTTGAGCTCGACGACCCGCGTCCGCAGCAGCTCGAAAGCGCGTTGATTGGCTTCCGGCGCTCCCTCCAGGTGGAGGCCGACCTCCATCCGGCCGGTGGCCGTGTGGTGCCAGGCCTCGTAGTGGACGCCGGGGTCGCCGTAGTCGAACTTCAGCAGGCGGCCGAACCCGCGCTTGTGGTCGAACGCCCTTAGCTCGGCGGGCAGCAGGGGTGCCAGCGCCACGGGCAGCGCCGAGAAGAACGTCCCCGGCGACATGGCGGAGATGGCGACCACGGCCAGCAATATACGATCCGGCCGTGGCCGTGATCCCCACCGTTATCGAGAACGAGGGCGGCAACCGCGAGCGCGCCTTCGACATCTACTCGCGGCTGCTCCGTGACCGGATCATCATCGTCGGCCGGCCGATCGACGACACCATCGCCAACCTGGTGGTCGCCCAGCTCATCTTCCTGGCCGCCGACGATCCCGAGAAGGAGATCCAGATGTACATCAACAGCCCGGGCGGCAGCGTGGCCTCCGGGTTCTCGATCTACGACACCATGCAGTACGTCAAGCCCCCGATCTCGACGGTGGCCGTGGGCCGGGCGGCCTCCTTCGGAACCATCCTCCTGATGGGCGGCACCAAGGGCCGCCGCTACGCGCTGCCCAACGCCCGCATCCATCTCCATCAACCGCTGATCGCCGGCCGGGGACTGCAGGGCCAGGCCACCGACCTGGACATCCACGCCCGCGAGATCCTCCGCCTGCGCAAGGTGCTGGACCAGCTGATCGCCGCCCACACCGGCCAGCCGCTGGAGCGGGTCGAGAAGGACACCGAGCGCGACTTCTACATGTCGCCCGAGGAGGCCATCGAGTACGGCCTCATCGACGGGGTGATCCAGCACCCGGAAGCCGCGGCGCTGGTGGCGGCCGGCTCAGCGCCCGGCAAGTCCTAGCCGCCTGGCTAGGGGCACGATCAGGCCGCCCTGCACCAGCAGGGAGAGCACCACGATCCCGTAGGCGACGGTGGAGACCCGGGCGTCAATCCCCGGGGTCTCCGCCACCGCCAGCGCCAGGGCCACCGAAAGCGCCCCCCGCAGGCCACCCCAGAACGTCAGGTGCCGCCAGGCCCAGGGGATCGAGCGGCCGCGCGGATCGCTGGCCGCCAGCAACCCGTATACGGGAATCGCCCGTACCGCCAGCATGACCAGGTAGGCACCCAGCACCAGCGGCACCAGGCGCAGCAGGGAGCTGGTGGGGAGGGCGGCGCCGACCAGCACGAAGAGCACGGCGTTGAGCACGAAGGCCAGCAGGTTCCAGAACCCCAGCAGCTGGGTCCCGCCCAGCCGCTCGCCGGCCCGGCCGAAACGGGCCACCACGATCCCCGCCACCACCACCGAGACGATGCCCGAGAAGTGGAGGACGTCGGCGGCCAGGTACGACCCGTAGGCCGCCACCAGTGTGACCAGGATCTCCACCTCGGCCTCCTGGGCCCGACGCAACAGAAGCACCGACGCGGCGCCGACCACCACGCCTACCGCCGCCCCGCCCAGGGTCAAGAGGAGGAAGCGGCCACCGGCATCGCCGATCGAGGGCGCGCCGCCGGCGATCGACGCCACCACCGCCGCGAAGACAGCGACGCCGGTGCCGTCGTTGAAGAGCGACTCGCCCTCCAGGATCGCGGTCAGCCCGCCCGGTGCTCGCAGGCCCCGAAGGACGCTGACCACCGCGATCGGATCGGTGGCGGCCACGATCGCGCCAAGCACGAAAGCCGCTGCCCAGTCGAAGCCGAGGCTGAAGTGGAGCGCGGCGGCCATCAGCACGACCCCGATGAACACCCCGGCCGTGGCCAGCAGCCCGACCGGGACCGCCATCCGTCGCAGCTCCCGGAGGTCGAGCGTGAGGGCGGCCTCGAAGACGAGGCCGGGCACGAACGCGAGCAGGATCAGGTCGGGCCGGATCCTGGGCAGGGGCAGCCCTGGGACCAGGCCCAGCACGATGCCGGCGGCGGCCAGGACCACCTGGTAGGGAATGCTCGGCGCCTGCCGCGAGACCAGGCGCAAGACCGCCGCCAGGGCCCCCAGCAGGAGCAGGAAGAAGAGGAAGCCCTGGGCTGCAGACAGGGGCTCAGACCTCGATCGACATGCCGTCGCGGGCGGCCTTGACCTGGATGCCGGTGGCCTGGGTCATCTGCTCCGCCAGCTCCCAGGGGTGCGCCCGCCAGACGCCCATCCCGAAGTGGGTAATGATCGCCAGTCGCGGCTTCGCCTCGACGATGATGCGGGCGGCTTCGGGGATGCTCAGATGCGGGAGGTCCGGGCGGGCCTCGATCAGCACCGTGTGCAGAACCATCACCTCGGCCCTGTGATCCTCGGCGATGCCGTCGTACCAGTCGGAATCAGTGAGCCACCCGAGGCGCTCGCCGAAGCGGAAGCCGTAGGTCTCGGCGCCGTGCGGGTGCCGGCGGGTGGTCGTGAACGCGATGTCCTTGAGCTTGTACGCGGTGGCCGCCTGCAAGCGGACCACCTCGTCAGGGAAGGAGCGCAGGTAGCGCAGCACGACCGGGTCGTCGTCGAGCGCGTCAGCGGGACAGAAGAGCGTGCCCCGGGGGCGGAAGCCGCCCTCGGTCATGGCCTCGATCATCACGTTCACATCCCCGCAGTGGTCGAGGTGGCGATGCGAGACCAGGATGCCGTCGAGGCGGGCGAGGTCGACCTTGCGCTTGGCGTACTGCACGATCGCGCCCGGGCCCGGGTCGCAGGCGAGCCGCGTGGACCCCTCCTCGAGGTAGAGCCCCCCCGACGCGGCCAGCTGCTTGGCGACCATGAAGCGGGCGCCCGCGGTGCCCATGAAGGTGAGCTTCAAGAAGGGACTCTCCCCCGCTTGGCGGGGGAGTTGGAGGGGGTTTCGGTGCCACGACCCCTCCCTGACCTCCCCGCCAAGGGGGGAGGAGATTGGCGCTCGACCTCCGCCACCGCCGCCAGCGGGACAGTGCGCCCGAAGTAGCGGTCGTAGAGCTCCTGCACGCGGTCCAGGGTGTCAGCCTCGGCGGGCGGCTTGTCGTCGCGCAGGCGGACGATGCGTGGGAAGCGGAGCGCGAACCCGGAGCGATGGCGGGCCGAGCGTTGGATGGAGTCGAAGGCGATCTCGACCACGGTGTCGGGCTCGACCAGGCGCACGCGGCCGTGGTCGGCCACGGTGTGGTCGAGGAAGTGCCTGGTCATGGTCGCGATCTCGACGTCGGTGAGCCCGGTGTAGGCCTTGCCCACGTTGACCAGCCGGCCGCCCTGTTCCTGGTCGCGGACCGCGAACGTGTAGTCGGAGAGGACGCCGCGCCGCTTCCCGTGCCCCCACTCGACCGCCGTGACCACGCAGTCCAGGGTGGCCAGAGGGCGCTTGAGCTTGAGCCAGGCCATGCCCCGACGCCCCGGCGAGTACGCGCTGCCCGGGTCCTTGAGCATGAGGCCCTCGTTGCCTCGCTCGCGGGTCTCCGCGAAGATCCGCTCCAGGTCGTGTTCGCTGGACGCCGACTCCACCCGAGCCAGCAGGAACGGGCGCTCCAGGCCGAGCCCTTCCAAACGCGCTCGGCGCTCGCTCAGGGCCCGTTCCAGCAAGGGCTCGCCGTCGGCCCAGAGCACGTCGAAGGCCACGAACACCAGCGGCACCTCGCGGCGCAGCGCGGCGCTCACGACCTTGCGCCCGAGCCGCTTCTGGAGATCGAAGAAGGGGAGCACCTGGTCCCCTGAGTGGGCCAGGATCTCGCCGTCGAGCAGGAGGTCGTGGGAGAGCTCGAGGGCGGCCTCGGCGATCTCCGGGAAGGCGGCCGTGGTCTCTTTGAGGTCGCGCGAGAAGAGCTCCACCCGGCTGCCGGCGCGATGCAGCTGGCAGCGCACACCGTCGTACTTCTCCTCGGTCCAGACGGTGTCGGAGGCCGCCCGTTGCAAGGCCTCGGCCGGCGTCTCGACGGCGCTGGCGAGCATGAACCGGATCGGCTGGAAGAGCTCCACCTGGGTTTCCGCGAGGCGCCCGTGGCGGACCCGGGCCGCCGTCTCGCCGATGTCCCCGGTCAGCATGTGCACGCGCTTGACGGCCTCCAAAGGCGCCTCGAAGGCACGCGCCAGGGCCGCCTCCACGATGCCCTCCTGGAGACCGATCCGCATCTCGGCGGCCAGGATCTTGACCACGTAGCGGGCCGCCTCCGGGTCCAGCGCTCCCAGCAGCTCGCGCAGGCGCTGCTGCTTGGCCGCCACGCCCTTGGCGGTGCGCATCTCCTCGAAGGCCTGGGCCACCTCGCCCAGGCTCATGGCCTGGCGCGAGGTGCCGCCGGCCAGCGCCTCGCCGGCCCAGTCGCCGAGGTCGGAGTGCTTCAGGAAGAGCGCGCTCAGCTGCTCGGGCCCGTAGACGCTGAGCGCGTCGATCGCTTTGCCTATCGCGGCCCAGCCCAGGTTCAGGGTCTTGCGCTCGGCGCGGCCGTAGGCCAGGCCCGAGAACCAGTTGGCCGCGCGCCGCAGGTCGCCGTCGTCGAGGGTGGCCAGGTACTCGGCGAGCAGCCGCGACTTCTCCAGTGTGGAGGTCGTCGCCCCGATCGCCAAGGCGGTCCGGGCGAAGTCCAGCACGGAGTTACTTTAGATGCGGTGCGACGCTGCCCCTACCTCGAGGAACACTGGCTGGACCGGCGCGGCCCGCTGCGGGTTTACCACTTCGATTGCCACGTGGACCACCAGTCCAAGCGCAAGCTGGCGCTGCGCGACAGCCCACCCATCTGCCTGCGCAATTTCGAGGATTGCCCGCTCTATCGATCGGAAAAGCAGCGGGAAGACGGGATCATCTCGCGCTACACGGACTAAGGGCTAGCGTGCCTGCCTGCACGGTTTGCGGTGCGCCGCCCCTGGCCCGGTCCTGCGTCTTCTGTCGCACGCAGCACCGCAGCTTCACAGCGCCCACCGTGGTCGGGCTCCTCGACTACCTGGCGCTCCACCTGCCGCAGGCTCGCGCGCAGCGAGGCGGGTTGCTGGGCCGGGGCTCCGTCCAGCGCTTCGAGGTCCAGGCCGGCGGCGAGACCTTCGCGGCCCGTTTCCGCAAGGGTGAGCTGGTCCTGGCGCCGCTCCTGGCGCCGCCGGCCTGGACGGAGAGGCTGCTGGTGGCTCTGAGCCGGGAGGCCGCCGCCGACGCCGAGGTCAGGCGGGCGGTCAGCCGCTCAGGCTGGGCACTGCGCTAGCAGCGCCTCCAACTCGGCCACCACCGGTCGCGGAAATTTGGTGAACAGGTTGAGGCTAGAGCGGGGCGCCCAGGTCCCGGCGACCATGCCGTCCACCAGGATCGTGGGCAGCCACTGCAGGTTGGCGCGCTGGTAGACGCGGTCCTTGTACTCGACGGGCATGATCCGCGCTCGCTGGGATGGCGAGTAGGCGAGGATCGCGTTGTCGAACCACGGCAGCAGCCGCGGCGGCGCCGGTACCTCCGGGTCTGGGCGCGGAGCCCCCGGAACGTCATAGAGCTTGCGCCCCCGCTCGTCCTCCAAGCGGTCCAGGTCCATGCCCTCCATGGCCGCGCGGACACGTGGCGTCTTCCAGCCGATCCACTGGGCCACGTCGTCGGGGCCTGCAGGTCCGAAGGCCCGCAGGTGCCGGGTGACCACGTCCTTGAGAGCCGCTTCCGGAGCCGGCCAGCGATCCGGGGCGATCGGGGCCGCGACCTGGGCCCGCGGCGCCTTGCGCCAGCGGCCGCCCTCCGGCGCGCGCACCAACGCCGTCCAGCGCAGCAGCGGCCGCCAGCGGTATGAGCGCTGGCGTGCCAGCTCGCTCGCCTCCAGCGCCGGCCGGCGCCTACCCACCCAGTCCTCGATGAACTCGACCAGCTCGGTGCCGGCCCTGGGCGTCGCGGCGAAGCCGAGCAGGTCCCGGCGGAGATTGTCCAGCCCCGAGGCTGACGCGATCACGCCCGAGGCTTCGACCACGGCCGCGTAGCTCGGGTAATCGCGGGTGCTGACCAGGTGCAGCGTGCCGCGAAGCAGGAAGCCATAGATCAGCTGCCGCTGCTCGAGGGCCGGTGCGAGGTCGACCGCTCTGCCGGTCCGGGCCCAGATGGCAAGCGGCGGCGCGGCCCAGTTCTGGGCCTGGACCGGCCCGATCGCCTCCACCACCTCGGCGGCCGTTCCGGTCAGCGGCTCGAGCAGGCCCTGGCGGGCCAGCAGGGCGCGGTTGAGCGCCCGATCGCTCAGCTTTTCCGCGCCCAGATCAGGCTCCAGCCCATCGAGTAGTCGATTCTCCGATCGGGCGCCGCCGCCGCCTCCGCTTCGAGACGCGCCAGGCCGTACTGGTATTCGGGCTCGGGGATGTGGTCGAAGGTCGAGAGGTAGCGCTCTCGGACGGCGGCTGCCAGCCAGCCCATGGTCGGGGACCGCCGCACCCGGAACTGCTGGGCGGCCACGGTGGCAAAGCCCGCCCGCGCCAGCATCGCCATCCAGCGCTCGGGGGGCGGAAAGCGAGCCAGGTCGATGGCCTCGATGCTGGGGAACCAACGGTTGAGGGGGAAACTGCGCACGTGCTCGGGGGTACCGGTCCAGATGGCCGCGTGCCCGCCCGGCCGCAGGACCCGATGGAGCTCGCCGGCGGCGGCGGGCTGGTCCCCGAAGTGATGGAAGGCGAGCGAGGCGAAGGCCATGTCAACGGTCCCGGTGAGCAGCGGCAGCGCCTCGGCCACGCCCTGCAGCAGCGCGCGGCCGCGCCCTTGCCGAAGCATGGAATCGGCCGGGTCCAGCCCCAGCAGTCGCCGGCCCGGCAGCTCCAGAGCCAGCTCCCTCAACAGCCGCCCGGTGCCGCAGCCGACCTCGAGGACCGCCCCGCCGGGCGGGATCGGGCAGCGTTCGAGCATCAGTCTCAGGCGGCGGCGGTCGCCGGGGCGCACCGGGCGGAAGCGTGCGTAGGCGGGACCGCGGTCGAAGAGGGAGGTGGCCGCCGAGACGGTCAGAGGGCGAGCGCCAGCTGCTCGCTGGCGGCCAGCGCGTGCGCGCGCACCCCCCGCTTGCGCAGGTGCCTGGCCAGCTCCTCGGTGAAGCCGTGCACCGTGTACACCTTCTCGGCGCCCGAGCGCTCGATCACCGCCAGCAGCTCATCGAAGTCGCAGTGGTCGGAGTAGGGGAACGCGAAGTCGGCCCCGAAGATGCGCCAGAAGCTCGGGTCCTGGGCCCAGCCCGACACCAGCGCGGTGCGGTGCCGGGGCAGCCTGCGGATCGCGTCCTTGCCGGTGGGCGGCGCCACCACCACGCGGCGGCCGGGGGTTTCGGGATCGAGCAGGCTCCAGGGCGGAAGCGCCGCTCCCGCCCGCTCGTAGGCGAGGGCGGGCTCCACGCAGCGCTCCTCGAGCGCGAACTCGAAACCGTAGGGCGCCAGCGCCAGCATCACCTCCTGGGCCTTGCCCAGGGCGTGGGTGAGCAGGACCGGCGTCACCTTGGCGTCCAGCGCCCGGCGGCAGAAGGTGGCGAGCGTCTCCACGACGGAGTCGGGATCCGGGAAGCGGAAATGGGGCTTGCCGTAGGTGCTCTCCAGCACCAGGACCTCGGCCCGCGGCACCGGCGTGTCGGGCCGGCTCCAGCCGCGGCGGAGCTTGATGTCGCCGGTGTAGAGAAGCCGGATACCGGCGTGCTCGAACAGCACCTGGGCCGAGCCCAGCATGTGGCCGGCGTCGTGGAGCGTGACCGTGGCTCCACCCCACGTGACAGTTTCGCCCAGGGCGAGCAGGCGGGCGCCGTGCGGCTTGCGCGGACCGGGCGAGAGCTCGAGCGTCTCCCGGGTCAGGACCGCGTGCTTGTGCCGGCGCGCGTGGTCCGAGTGGGCATGAGAGACGAAGGCGACCTCGCGCACGGTCTGGGGGTCGAGCCACATGTCGTGGCCGACCAGTGAGATCCCGCGGTCCCAGGTGACGTGGTGAGTCAGGGCCGCAGCGCTCCCAGCTGCACGCGGTCGTGCAGGGCGAAGGCGTGCGGAGGCACCTGCACGCCGATCGCCGCCAAAGCTTCGTTGGGGATCCCGATGTCGGCCACCCACAGCTCGCCCGCCCGCTCGGGGCCATCGCCCAGCAGGAGCCCGGGCTTGGGCAGGCCGAGCGTGACCGTGGTGTGGGCGCTGATGCAGGGATCGTAGGCGCGCCCGGAGTCGGCTTCCAGCCCCGAGGGCACGTCGGCCGCGATGAGCCGGATCCCGGAGTCGTTGGCCAGCCGGATCCAGTCGGCGTAGCGGCCCTCGGGGGCCCGGCTGAGGCCGGTGCCCAGCAGCGCGTCGAGCACCAGCTGAGCACCGCCCAGGCGCGGCGCGTCCTCGATCTCGACGCCGCTCCTCTCCAGCGCCTCGGCCTCGGCGGCGGCGTCGCCCTGCAGCCGCGACCGGTCCATGCAAGCGACCGCGTGCAGGCGGCCCCAGCGATGGAGGTGCCGGGCGGCGGCCAGGCCGTCGCCGCCGTTGTTGCCGGTGCCGCAGAGC
>DATCNF010000372.1:0-6798 GCA_036565325.1 Candidatus Dormiibacterota bacterium
CCGCCTGCCCCGCCGCCCCCACCGCCGGCTATGCCGGTTCGGTGGCCGCCGACCAGCCCCTGCGCTACTTCCGGCTGGGGGACAGTACGGGCGCGGCGGCCACCGACTTTTCGGCCGGCTGCCGATACGCGGCCTACGCCCCCAGCGCGCTGCGGGTGGCCGGCCTGCTGAAGGCTGACGGCGACGGCGCGGTGGCCAACAGCCCGGCCGCCCCGACCACCATCGTCAGCGCCTCCGCCGACGGCCTGCCCAGCATCGGCCCGCGCTCGGTGGAGGTCTGGGCGCAGACCAGCACCGGTGCCGGCCAGGCCCTGTTCAGCTACGGGCAGACCAATGCCAACACGCAGTACTTCCAGCTCAGCATCCGCAACGGCAACCAGCTGGTCTTCATCGGCTGGGGCGACGACATGGTCTTCGGGACGCCCTACCCGATCAACGACGGCAACCCACACCAGTTCGCCCTCTCCTACGACGGGGGCACCACGCTCACCTTCTTCCTGGACGGCCAGCAGATCGGGCAGGGTGGTCTGGGGGCGCCCCTGAACACGGGGGTGGGGGCGCAGGGCCTGTGGCTGGGCAACGGCGTCGACGGTGTCTTCCAGGGGACCCTGGACGAGTTCGCCTTCTACACGTCGGTGCTGAGCCCAGACCGGGTCAACGCACACTGGCGGTCGGGCACCGCGGCGGCGGCCTGCCCGGCCACGCCGGCGGCCGGCTACCCGGCGGCGGTGGCGGCCGACCATCCCTTCCGCCAGTTCCGGCTGGGGGAGGCGGGGCAGGCCGCCGTCGACCTCTCGGGCAGCTGCCGCTACGCGGCCTACGCGCCGGCAGCCCCCCGGGTGCCCGGGCTGATCAGCGGCGACACCGACCTGGCGGTGGGCAACCCGGCACCGGCCGGGACGCTGGTCAGCGCTTCAGCGGACGGCCTGCCCACGACGGGTCCGCGCACGGTCGAGGTCTGGGCCCAGACCACGGCCGGCGGCGGGCAGGCGCTCTTCAGCTACGGCCAGACCAACGCCAACACGCAGTACTTCCAGTTCAGCATCCGCAACGGCAACCAGCTGGTCTTCATCGGCTGGGGCGACGACATGGTCTTCGGGACGCCCTACCCGGTCAACGACGGGCATCCGCACCACTACGCGCTCTCCTACGACGGGACCGGGGTCGTCACCTTCTACCTGGACGGCCAGCAGATCGGGCAGGGAGGGCTGGGGGGAGCCCTGCACACCAGCCTGGGGGCGCAGGGGCTGTGGCTCGGCAACGGGGTCGACGGGGCGTTCCTGGGCACGCTGGACGAGGCGGCCGTCTACACGAGCGCGCTCACTCCGGACCAGGTCAACTCGCACTGGCGGGCGGGCACCGCAGCCGCCCCCTGCCCGAGTGCGCCGACCACGGGCTACGCCCGTGCGATCGCCGCGGACCATCCCCTGCACTATTTCACGCTCGGCGACGCCGGCCAGGCCGCCAGCGACCTCTCCGGCAACTGCCGATACGGCGCCTACGCGCCGGGGGTGGGCAGCGTCAGCGGCCTGCTCAGCGCCGACCCCGGCAGTGCGGTGTCGAACACGGCATCTCCCGCGACCATGGTCAGCGTCTCCGCAGCCGGGCTGCCTACGACCGGGCCGCGCACCTTCGAGCTCTGGGAGGAGACGGTCAGCCCCAACAGCCAGGCGCTCTTCAGCTATGGCCAGACCAACGCCAACACGCAGTACTTCCAGCTGAGCATGCGCAACGGCGGCACCCAGCTGGTCTTCATCGGCTGGGGCGATGACGCAGTCTTCGGGACGCCCTACGCGCTGAACGACGGCAACCCTCACCAGATCGCCATCTCCTATGACGGCGGCACCCTCATCACCGTCTACGTCGATGGCGTGTCGATCGGGCAGGCCGGGTTGGGCGCGCCGCTCAGCACTTCGCTGGGGGCGCAGGCGTTGGAGCTGGGCACCGGCGTCGATGGTCCGTTCACCGGCGCCCTCGAGCAGTTCGCGGTCTACAGCAGCGCCTTGAGCGGCGGCCAGCTCGGCACCCACTACATTGTGGCCGAGCAGCAGCTCACCCAGGGCGTCATCCTCGGCAGCGTCACCTATCCGGGTCCCGGCGGAGCGCCGGTCGGCGTCCCCGGCGCGCTGGTGAGCGCCACCATGTGTGTCGCCCCCGGCCTCGGGTGCACGACGCTCAACACGACGGCCAGCGCGGGCGGATCCTTCCGGTTCACCGGTCTTGCCTTCGGGAATTACCAGCTCGGCGCCTTCCCTGGACCCAACCCCACAGTAGGCGTGCTGCGGCCTGGCTATGCCAATGCCACCGTAGCTGCCAACGCAGCCCTGGCGGTGGCGGATATCAAGATGACGGTGGTGGTCAGCAGTTCGCTGCCACCCAACGTGACCATCAACGGGCAGGGTGGCACTCCGACCGTCTTCTGGGGATCGCAAACCACCGTCAACGTGAAGGGCTGCACCAACGGCATCGGCTACGTGATCTTCACTGCGCTGAACCAGGTCACCGGTCAGCAAGACATGAAGGCGGTTCCACTGTTCGAGACGCCCCCGGCGTCAGGCAACTACGCCGCCATGGTGCCGCCGTTCTATCCCGACCATGGCACGGCATCCGGCCAGGTCAGCTTGCAGTGTCCCGATCCCACCGCGGTCCTGCCAAGCGACGGGCCCACGACGGGTGGGACCACGGTACGGATCAGGGGCCAGGGCCTGTCTGGAACTCAGTCGGTGTTGTTCGGAAACAGTCCGGCCCTCAGCTTCACGGTCGTGTCCGACAACCTTGTGCTGGCGGTGGCGCCGCCCGGCTCCGGAAACGTCCAGCTATCGCTCAGTGGCTCGTACGGCACGATCGCCTGCACGGCGCTGCTCAACTTCACATACCTCAGTGTCACAGGTGTCACCCCGAGCACGGATCCCGTCCCCGCGGGTGGCCTGAACGACGTGACGATCACCGGCACCGGCTTCCTGCACATGGCCGGGGTTTATTTCGGCAACGCCAAGGCCGCATTCGCCGCCGCTATCTCCGACAACGAGATCATCGCGGCGGTGCCGACCGAAGGCACCGGCCCGGTCGACGTACGGGTGGTGACAGCCGGCGGGATAAGCGCCGCCACCAGCGCTGACCTCTACAACTTCGACTCGCCGGCTCCATCAGGGTCGAGCACGACGCCGCCGGCGAATCCCCAGCCCTCGCAGTGCCCGCCACCGGCATCCGCGGCGATCGTCTCGTGGGACCCGGCGAGCATCCTCGCCATCAATTACGCGGTCGCCCCGTCGACGGGCAGCGGCAACACCACGGTCGCGGCCCCCAACCCGTTCTGGACGGCGCTTGTCGGAGGCGCAGTGGGCGGGGTCTACCAAATCATCGACGGTGCGAATGCGATCGCCAACTTCTTCAACAAATGCGATGGCTCCGCAGGGTCATCGACGGTGGCGTGCACGGTGCTCACCTATGGCGAGGTGTCCACGTTCCTGGAGCTGGCGCTGGAGGGCAAGCAAAAAGACGCGGTAGTACGGATGATCAGTGATTTGGTCGCAGCCAACATCGGCCTCTCGGCGGGCGACCGCGCGCTGCTGGTCCTGGCGCTGGGAGATGCGGACGCTGCAGCGCGGCTCGCCGCCAGCCTGGAAGAGGTCGCAGCCGTGCTCAAGTACCTGGACAAGTTCAACGCGGCGCTGACGCCGTTCACGCTGATGACGCTCTTCGACCAGGACCACCTCGGCCCCTTCGTGGACTCCAAGATGGGCTGGGCGCCGGGGACCTCGCAGACGTTGGCGGCGATCATCGGCATCGGCTACGCCGCCGCCGTCATCCTGGGCGGCCTGGTCTGCGTGATCTGCGACGTGGTCCTGGCCGGCGTTGCCCTCGGACTCCTCATCTACGACACCCACGCGATCCCCAAGCTCGCGAGCTGGCTCGACGACCTGCTCTCGAAGCTCGGCCTCGGGACCCCATTCGCCTTCCTGATCGATCCCAGCGGCAACGTTCTGACCACGGCCGGCGCACCGGTCGCGGGGGCGACCGTGAACCTGCTGAACGGGCCCACCGCGGGCGGTCCTTTCTCGCCTCTGGCCGCGAACAGCGGGAGGCTGGCGCCCGCCGAGAACCCGGAGACGACGGACGCCGGCGGCAACTTCCACTGGGACGTGGCACCCGGCTTCTACGAGGTCTCCGCCTCGGCACCAGGCTGCAGCTCGGCCACCAGCTCGGAGTTCCCGATCCCGCCGCCCGCCGTTGGCATCGTGCTGACCCTGTCGTGCCCGGGCCTGCCCGGTCCCGCGCCGCCGACCGTCGGCGGGCTGAGCTTGACCAGCGGGCCCGCCGCCGGTGGCGAGATCCTGACGATCTCGGGGACCAACTTCGCGCCGGGGACGACCGTGTCCTTCGGCGGACGCCCGGCGTCGAGCCTCACCTTCATCTCGCCGAACGCTTTGCAGGTGGTCGCGCCCAGCGGATCCGGGACCGTCGACGTGGTCGTCAACAACGGGGCGGGGAACAGCGGCACGTCCACCGCGGACCAGTTCAGCTTCCTCGCGGTCCCGGCGGTGGTGGCGGTGTCGCCCAACAGCGGACTCTTGAGCGGCGGCGACCTGGTCGATGTGCGCGGCAGCGGCTTCACAGCGGCGGCGGGTGTGCTGTTCGGTGACGTGAGTTCGCCGTACGTGGTGTTCGTCTCCTCGACCGAGCTGCAGGCTCTCAGCCCGGCGCACGCGGCCGGGACCGCCGATGTCACGGTGCGCACCCTCGGCGGCGCCAGCGCGCTGACGCCAGGGGACCAGTTTGTCTATCGGTCGATGGTGGCGAGTCCGTCTCTCGCCACAGTGCCGACGCCAGGCAGCGTCGCGGTGGGTGGTGTGCTGAACGATGCCGCCTCCGTGATCGGCGGCTCAAATCCGGGCGGCACGGTGACCTTCAGCCTGTTCGGTCCCGCTGATCCGACCTGCTCGGGCACGCCCGCCTACAGCGAGACCGACCCGGTGTCCGGCGCCGCGGCGGCCACGGGCGCCGGGTTCGCGAGCAATGCGGCCGGGACCTGGAACTGGACGGCTTCGTACTCAGGCGATGCGGCCAACACGCCGGCCGGCAGCGGGTGCGGCACGGAGGCCGTGACGGTGACGCGAGCGACGCCGTCGCTGGGTACCTCGGCGGTGCCGCCGTCGGTCGTGGTGGGTGGAGCGCTGAACGACACCGCGGTCGTGACTGGCGGCTTGGCTCCCACCGGCAGCATTGTGTTCTCGCTGTTCGCGCCCGGGGACGGCGCCTGCGCGACACCGGTCGCGAGCGAGTCGGACGCCGTGGTCGCCGGAGCGGCCGCCAGCACCCTCGGGTTCGCCAGCAACGCGGTGGGCGCCTGGCAGTGGACGGCCTCTTACTCCGGCGACGCCAACAACAACCCGGTCAGTTCGGCATGCGGGGCCGAGCCGGTGATCGTCTCCAAGGCAAGTCCGGCGCTGGCGACGGCGCCGAACCCGGCGATGCTAGTCGTGGGTGGTGCGCTGGGCGACACGGCGACCCTGGCCGGCGGCTACAACCCCGGCGGAACCGTGACCTTCACGCTGTTCGGGCCCGGCGATCCGACCTGCGCCGCGGCGCCGGCCTATTCGGAGATCGACGCGGTGGCGGCCGGCGGCGCCCGGACGCTCAGCGCGTTCAGCTCTGATGCCGCCGGGACCTGGCACTGGATCGCCGGCTACGGCGGTGACGCCACCAACAATCCGACCACCGGCAGCTGCGCCGATGAGCCGGTGGCGGTGACGCGGGCGACCCCGACGCTGACCTCCACGGCAACCGCCCAAGCCTTCCTCGGAGGTCCGCTGGTGGACGTGGCGCACCTGGGCGTGGGTTTCAAGCCGACTGGACTGATTGCCTTCCAGGTCTTCGGCCCCGATGACCCTGCTTGCGCGAAGCCGCTGAGTCCGGCGCTGGCGCCGGTCGCGGTGAGCGGCGACGGCGACCTCGCCTCGGGCGCCGTGGTGCCAACCCAGGTCGGCCGCTATCACTGGATCGCCGGCTACAGCGGTGACGCCAACAACAACCCGGTGAGCAGTGGTTGTGGCGACCCGGGCGAAGCGTCAGTGGCGCTGCGACACAGTTATCTGACGGTGGAGGACTGCACCTTCGGTAACCAGGTGGTGCTCGACTTCGAGCGGTACACGCCTGGGACATACAGGCTCGCAGGCAGCGAGCCGGCGCAGGTGGCGTACAACACCGTCGAGACGGGGACGTCGTTGGGCGGGACCACTCTCACCATCTCGCTTCCCTATCCGTGGGTCACGAGCGGCAAGACGCCGGTGGAGATCTACAGCGCGGTCAGCATGTCGACACAGGACGGCGCGACCTGCCTGGCGCCCCAACACCGCATCGGCGGCAGCTCGGCGCAGGTCACGCTGGCGGGTTACTCCGGGAAGTTCGGGAGCACGGCGTCGCTGGCGGTGAAGCTGCCCGCGGTGCAGAACCTGCAGTTCGTGTTCGTGCGCGTGCGCCTGCATTACGGCCTGCAGGAGGAGAACGGCTGCAGCGTGGGCGGTAGCGGAACCGACGCCACGTGCGCGACACCGGTGGCCGTGACCATCCACGACGGGCAGCTCTACACGTTCACGGATTCGGGATTCAACGAGGCCGACATCCAGACCCGGAACAGCTTCCGCAGAGACGATCCCTGAGCGGGTCGGGCGATCGGGCGGGCTCGGGGTGGGATGCGAGCCGGTAAACTGGGCCGCTGGATCGGGGAGTAGCGTAGCCCGGCAGCGCACTTGGCTGGGGGCCAAGGGGTCGCGGGTTCAAATCCCGCCTCCCCGACCA